>NZ_JBIMPP010000062.1:0-46183 GCF_043906805.1 Actinomadura sp. SCN-SB
TCCGGCGGCGACCTCGGTGTAGGCGCGCGAGCAGCAGATCTGCGCGCTGGTCGCGGCCACGGCGAGGTCCGCCGGGTCCGCGTGCGGGGTCAGCGCGGCCGCGTAGGCGGCCGACCGTGCCGCTTCGACCGCGACCATCATGTCGGCGCACCGGTGCTTGATGGCCTGAAAGCTGCCGATGGGCCGCTCGAACTGGTGCCGTGTCCTGGCGTACTCGACGGCCGCGTCCAGGCACCACTGCGCGCCTCCGGCCTGCTCGGCCGCCAGCGCGATCCGCGCGTGGTCCACCGCCGTCTCGATCACCGTCGGGTCGGACGACAGCAGCCGTGCCGGGACGGACGCGAAGTCCAGCCGGGCCAGCCCGCGGGTCGGGTCGACCGCCTCGTGCGCGCGGCGGGTCAGGCCGGTGGCATCGCCGGACACGGCGAACAGCGCCGTCCCGGCGTCGGTGGCGGCCGTGACGAGGATCAGGTCGGCGAGGGACCCGTCCAGGACGAAGTACTTCGCGCCGTCGATGAGGTGGCCGTCGCCGCTCGCCTTGGCCGTGGTGTGGGCGGCGCCGGTCTCCCAGGCCCCGCCGGCCTCCACCAGCGCGAGCGTCGCGATCGTGGAACCGTCGGCGATCCCCGGCAGGAACTCCGCCTTGATCTTCTCATCGGCGCAGGCCAGCAGCGCCGGGACGGCAAGGCCCACGGTGCCCAGCAACGGGCCGCCCGCGAGCGCCCGGCCGAGTTCCTCGAACACCACGCACAGCTCGGCGGCGCCGAACCCCGCTCCGCCGTACTCCTCGGGGACGGCCAGCCCCTGGACGCCGATCTCGGCGGCCATCCGCCGCCACAGCTGCGCGTCATGGGCGTCGTCCGCATCGATCAAAGCCCGGCGGTCGGCGTGCTCCTCCAGGAAGGCGCGCATGACCGCGCGCAGTTCCTCCTGCTCGGAGGTGAATGCGATCTCCACGGATCCGTCCTTTCAGCGTCCGGTGAAGGCAGGGGCGCGGCGGCCGAGGAACGCGCGGATGCCCTCCTTGAAGTCCTCGCCGCGCAGGCTGAGCTCGACCGTGCGCGCCTCGGCCGCCAGAGCCCGCGGCAGGTCCGCGATCAGATGATCGGAGATCAGGGCCTTGGTGAGGCCGTGCACGAGGGTCGGCCCGGCGGCCAGCTCGGTCGCCAGCTCCTCCGCGGCTC
The DNA here is from genome assembly GCF_043906805.1 of Actinomadura sp. SCN-SB. Classification (NCBI taxonomy): domain Bacteria; kingdom Bacillati; phylum Actinomycetota; class Actinomycetes; order Streptosporangiales; family Thermomonosporaceae; genus Actinomadura; species Actinomadura sp. SCN-SB. Next base: position 1,185 of record NZ_JBIMPP010000062.1, read on the forward strand.
CCGCCAGCTCCGCTTCCGGCACCACGTCACCGATCAGACCCCAGTCCAGGGCCTGCGGAGCCGGGACGACCACGCCGCGGATGAGCATCTGCTTCGCCCGCGCGATCCCGATGAGCCTGGGCAGCAGGTACGTGGCGCCGCTGTCGGCGGTGAAACCGCGCTGGGCGAACGGCTCGCTGAAGGTGGCCGTTTCGGCGGCCACCACGAAATCGCAGGCCAGCGCCAGATGCAGGCCGAGCCCCGTCGCACGCCCCTGGACGGCGGCGACCGCGGGCACCGGCAGGTCCCACAGCGTCTGGACGAGCCGGTGCGACACCGACGCCAGGCCCCGGATCATCGCGCCCAGCGGCGGGCGCTCCCCTCCGGGGACGTTGGCGGTGACCAGGTCGGCGCCGCCGCAGAAGTTCCTGCCCTCGGCTCGCAGCAGGACGGCCCGTACGGTGCCGCCCGCGGCGGCGTCCTCCAGCGCGCGCAGCAGGACGGTCATGTCCTCCGTCCGCAGCGCGTTGGCCTTGCCGGGACGGGCGAGGGTCAGACGCAGCACCGCGCCCGTGACCTCGTGCCGCACGCCGTTCGGGGTCGTCACCGGTTTCCCTCGCGCAACAACTCGCCGTGACGGGCCATCATGTCGATCGCTCTGCGCTGCAGCTCGGCCGGAACCGCGGGGAGCAGCGCCGGACCGTGCTCGCGGCTGGGCAGCGCGATGGTCGCGGTGCCTTTCATCGTGTCCTCGCCGCGCTGGTTGGTGGCCTTGAACGCGATGTCGACCAGGCACCGGCCGTCCTCCGCCACGGTCTTGCCGGTGACCTCGCCGGACAGGAACTGGGTGTCGCCCTGGTAGTTGAACTTGCGGATCTCGTCGTGCTGGGACACCACCCAGGCGTCATCGCCGCCCCAGTCGGTCAGGTAGTGGTGCGCCCAGCACTCACGCAGCACGCCGTAGTCGTAGGCGCGCGGGTTGCCGATGGCCTGCGCCCATGCCGAGTCCCAGTGGACGCGCTGCGCCACGTCCGGCACCCCGTACTCGTTCTTGATGTAAAACGGGGCGATGCGCTGCCGGTTCTGGTAGGCCAGCCGTCCGGTCTTCAGCCCGTACGGGACGAAGCCGTACCCGCCCGCGTGGAAGACGACCATGTCGGTGGTGGTCAGCGGCCCCTTCACCATCGGCGGCAGCGCCTCACCGACCCTGACGTCCTCGAAGTACCGCGGCTCGCGCCCGCGAGGCTTCTCTCCCGCGTAGATTTCGTCGATCTTCGCCAGGTCCTCGTCGGTGTAGTTCGGCTCCTCGATGTTCTTGTACTTGCCGCGGTCGCGCGCCTTCTTGCGCTCGGTGTAGATGACCAGGGTGCGGTAGACGCCGACGACCTCGGCGTTCTGGTTCATCTTGACCTGGCGGTTCACCTTCACCACCGAGCGGCCGGCGAACTCCGATCGCTTGACCTCGATCGACTCCAGCCCGCCGAAGCCGTAGAGGGTGTCGCCGGGACGGATCGGCCGGTACCAGTCCCAGGTGCCGCCGGACACGAAGGCGTGGATGCCGCGGTAGCTGCCGCCCCGCTCCTGCTTGGAGGGGCGCTCTCCGCGCAGCGGCGCGTTCAGGATCGCCGCCATGATCGGCGGAGCGATCTGACCGCCCCACCGGGTGGCCTTGCCGTACTCGGGATCGGTGAACAGCGGGTTGTCGTCCCCGTAGCCGGTGGCGAAGTTGCGGATCGCCTCGGGCGTGGCGGTACCGAGGAACTCCTGTGAGTGGCTCGCCCAGTCACGGCCGACGATCGCGCGGTCCTTGTCGATGTCGGCCTCGTTCAGCTCGGCGGACGTCGCCCTCTCGAACTCCCCCTGCGTCTTCTCGCCGGTGGTCTCACTCACGATGCGGTCCTTTCAGGGACTTCGGGGACGAAGAGGGCCCGGACGCCCGGACGGCTGATCTTCATGGACGGGGTACGCGGCAGCTCGTCCACGACCTTGATCTCGGTGGGCAGGTGATAGCGGGCGAGCCGGTCGCGCAGCCACTTGCGCAGCTCGGCGAGCTCGGCCGGAGCGCGCAGCGTCACAGCGGCGACCGGCACCTCGCCGAGCCGCGGGTCGGGCAGCCCGACGGCGGATGCGTCGGTCACGGCCGGGTGCGCCTTCAGCGCGTCCTCGATCACGCTTGGGACGATCTTGAACCCGCCGCGGTTGATGGCCTCGTCGGCGCGGCCGTGGATGAACAGGAATCCGTCCTCGTCGAGGGAGGCCAGGTCGGTGGTCCGCGTCCAGCCGTCGCCGCCCGCCGGGAGCTGCCCGCCGCGGGCCTCCAGGATGCCGACCTCGCCCGGGCCCAGCGGCACTCCGGTGTCCTGGTCGACGATCCGCAGTTCGATGCCGGGATGGGCACGCCCGACACTGCCCCGCTTGGCGTCGCCCCATTCGCGGCGCAGCTTCAGATGCCACCCCGCGATGGCCCCGGCGAACTCGGTCGCACCGTAGTTGGTCAGGACGGGCAGTCCGTGGCGGGCCTCGAACCGGTCGGCGTCGGCGGGGTCGAGCGGTGCGGTGCCGGACAGGACGCCGCGGACGCCGTCGAACACGTCCTTCGGTACGCCCGCGTCCATCACCATGCGCATGGCGGTCGGCGGCAGCCCGACGATCTTCGGCCGGTGCTTGCGGACGAGGGCGGCCCACGCGTCCACCTCGAACCGTTCCAGCAGCGCGGTGGGGCGTCCCTCCAGGACGGAGCTCACCGCGAAGTACAGGCCGCCGATGTGCACCAGCGACGTCCAGAGGATCGCGGTATCGGAACGGAGCCGGGCCTCACCGTCCAGGGCGGCCCCGGTGCCGGCTGCGTTGAACGCCGCGGTGAAGCTGGTGTAGGTCAGCTCCACCCGCTTGGGCTTGCCGGTAGTGCCGCTGGTCAGCATCAGCACGGCGACGTCGGAGGGTTGCACCGGAGCGGGGCCGGGCGTCCAGTCCACATCGCGCCGGACCAGCGCGCGTTCGTCGCCGGTCTCGATCGCCACGGCGCCGACAGCGCGGGCCGCGTCCGCCATCCCGTCCCTGGACCAGTCCTGCGGGTCGGCGATGACGGCCTGGGGGGCGAGCCCCGCGATGTCCTCGGTCAGCCCGACGTCCCCGTGGAAGGGGCTCAGGGTGACCGCCTCCCGTCCGGTGGCCAGCACGGCGATCAGCGCGGACAGCAACGCGGGCCGGTTGCGCAGCACGATGCCGATCCGGCGCGCGCCCGTCCCCTCCAGCAGCCGCTCCAGGTCCTGGATGGCCTCACCGTGGTACGACCATGGGTAGGCGCGGTCGCCGAAGGTGAGCGCGGTCGCGGCGGGATCGATCGCGATCATCTGGCGCAGCCGCGCGGACAGCGGCCGCCCGCATTGCGGGCCGACGTCGTTCATTGGATCCTTCCGGTCGGGTTCAGGGAGCAGCCGGAGCAGCGCCGCCAGGGCGGTGTCGCGCGGGTTGGGCCCGATGTAGGGCGGGACGCCGAGGACCCTCCCCACGGGCGGCACCTCGTCGGGCTGGTCGTCCACCAGGACGGCCGGGACGTGCTCCGGCGGCAGGACGGGCAGGATCCAGCGGTCCTGCCCGTCCCGCTCGGCCTTGACGTGGAAGGCGGTGACCAGGCCGGCGATGCCTGCGCCCTCGGCGCGGCGGCGCGCGTAGTCCGCGCCGCCCGCGCTCCACAGCAGCACGGGCACGCCCCGCTCCCGCAGACCTGAGAGCAGTTCCCGGGCCAGCGGCCGCAGCGACGTCCCGGTCACCGAGTCCAGCAGGGTGCCGTCCACGTCGAACAGCCACGCCCTCGAGGTCATGCTCACCACATTACGTCCACGTAGATGACTTCGCGAACATAGTTTACTTCGTCCAGAGATAGTGCGGGCGAGGGGCGATGTCCTCCGGCGCGAAGATCGGCTGCTGGGTGGCGCGCACCGGTGCCGCCAGCGCGGCGGCCCGCGGGTTCTGGCTCAGCGGGAACGCCACGCCCCGCTCCACGGTCTGCCGCTGGAGCCGGCTGATCAAGGGCTTGCGGGCGCCGTCGTCGCTCATCGCCAGGGCCTGGGCGAAGATCTTGTCCAGATCGGCCAGGTCGTCCAGCTTGAACGCGTTGTAGATCCCCTTGTTGGAGACGGTGCGGCTCCACCACTGGTAGATGTCGATCGAGGTGGGCACGAAGTACCCGGCCGGGAAGCGGCCCTTGCGGACGTCCGCGGTGTACTGACCGTTGGCGACATCGGTGATCTTCATCGTGATGCCGCCCTCCTTCAACAGCTGCGCGATGGTCTCGTTCTGCTGCTTGATGACCGGGGCGTTGCCGACCTCGAAGGTGAAGCCGTGCGGGTAGCCGGCCTGCGCGAGCAGTCGCTTCGCCTTGGCCACGTCCGGCTTGTTCAGCCCGTCCAGGGACGGGTCGTACCAGGGAGACCCGGGCGCGGCGAACCCGCCGTTCTTGGAGTCGCCCTTGCCGGACAGCAGCGCCTTGTTGTACGCGTCCCGGTCGAGCAGCAGGCCGATCGCCTGCCGGACCTGCGGCTTGGCGAAGGCGGGCACCTTCTTCCCGGCGCGGTCCATGATCAGGAACGTGCCGGTGAAGGTGTAGTCGCTCAGCACCCGCAGGCCCGCGTTCTTCGCGGGATCCATCTGGTTCGGCTGCAGCGTCGACATCACGTCGATCTGGCCGCTCTGGACGGCGTTCAGCCGCGCGTTGTCCTCCTGCATGATCTTGACGTTGATCGTCTCGGCCCGGACCGCCGCCTTGTTCCAGTAGTTCGGGTTCGCCTTGTAGACGTGCTCGGCGCCCTCGCGATGGGCGCCCTTCTGCCAGATCCAGCCGCCGCTGCCGGCGGCGGTGCGGGTCAGGTCCGTGCCGTCCTTGATCGCCTTCGGGCTGATCATGGCGCCCGCGACGGTGGACATGCTGTAGGGGAAGTCGGGCTGCGGCACCGAGAACGACACCCTGACCGTGGCCGGGTCGACGGCCTCCACCTCGGAGATCGGGGCGTAGATGTTGGTGTAGGGACCGCCGGTGATCTTCTTGGCGCGGTCCAGGTTCAGCTTGACGGTCTCGGCGTCGAACTTGGAGCCGTCATGGAAGGTCACGTCGTTGCGGAGCTTGAACTCCCAGGTCCTTGGATCGGGCTGGGACCACGACGTCGCCAGCCACGGCTTGGCGTTGAACTCGTCGTCGACGACGGTCAGCGTGTCGTACTCGGGAAGGATCAGCATCCCGTTCTGGGTGGTGGTGCGGGCCGGGTCCAGCGACGGTGTCTCCTGCCAGGCCGCCATGCGCAGCGTTCCGGCCGGGGCCGCGGGGGCGCCCGCGGTCTCGACGAGCGGGCCCGTGGCTCCGCCGGTCGCACCGCCACCGCAAGCGGCCAGGGTCAGGCCGGTCAGCAACGCGGCCGCCGCCGTCAGGAGACGTCTGGGTGCCGAGGTCGGGATCATCGGGCATCCTCCGGGGTGGTGGGGGGTTCGCCGTAGAGGTGGCAGGCGACACGGCCGCCGCCCGTCACGGGCGTCCATTCGGGAAAAGAGTCGGCGCACACCGGCATCCGGTGCGGGCATCGGGCGGCGAAGGGGCACCCGGAGGCGGAGACGCCGCCGGGGACGGGAGCGGCGGCGCTCAGTTCACGGCGCCTGGCCCGCTGGAGCCGCTGCCGGGCAGGGTCCGGGTCGGGGACGGCCGCCAGCAGCGCCTCGGTGTAGGGGTGGGCAGGTTGCTCGCAGATCCGGTCCGCCGGGCCCTCCTCGACCACGCGGCCGCGGTACATGACCGCGATCCGATCGCTGGCGTGGCGGACGACGGCCAGGTCGTGCGCGACGAACAGGTAGCCGACGCCGGTCCGCTCCCGCACGTCCTCCAGCAGGTTGACGACCTGGCTCTGCACGGACACGTCCAGCGCGCTGACCGGCTCGTCCAGGACGATCAGGCGCGGCTCGGCGGCCAGCGCCCGCGCGATCGACACCCGCTGGCGCTGCCCGCCCGACAGCTCGTAGGGGTACCGGCGGGCATGGTGCGCGGCGAGCCCGACCTGGTCGAGCAACCCTGCCACCCGCCGGTCCCGCTCCGGGCCGCGCAGGCCGAAGTGGATGGCCAGCGGCTCGGCCACGATGTCGCCGATCACCTTGGTCGGGTCCAGCGAGCCCAGCGGGTCTTGGAACACCGCCTGCACCGCGCGACGGTAGGCGGCCGGGACGCGGCGGCCGAAGGAGTCGACCTGGAAACCGGCCGCCTCGATCGTGCCGCCGTCCGGCCGGAGCAACCGCAGGATCGCCCGCGCGGTGGTGGACTTGCCGGAACCCGACTCCCCCACCAGGCCGAGCGTCTCGCCCGGCGCGACGTCCAGATCGATGTCGTTGACGGCGACGGTCGTGCCGGGACGCCGCCAGGGGGCGGAGCGGTTGCCGGTGAAGGTGACCGTCAGGTTCCGCACCCGCAGCAGCGGGCCGGTCCCGGTCGTGCTCTGCGTGGTGGTCGTCATGACTTTTTCGCAATCTGCTCCGCGCCGACGTCACGGACTCCCGTCAGGGTCAGCTCGCCCGCGCGGACGCATCGGGCGGCACGGCCGGCCCCGTCGGCGGCGGCCAGCTCGATCGGCCCGGCCGAGCACTCCGGCCGCGCGTGCGCGCAGCGATCAGCGAAGTGACAGCCCTCGGGCCAGGTGTTCGGCGGCGGGACCACGCCGGGTATCGACGGCAGCCGGCCCGTCCGCCGCACGTTGCGCGGCAGCGAGGCCAGCAGGCCCTCGGTGTAGGGGTGGGACGGGTTCCGGAAGACCTCCTCGGTGGTCCCGCACTCCACCAGCTGCCCGGCGTACATCACCGCGACCCGGTCGGCCACGTCGGCGACCACCCCGAGGTCGTGGGTGATCAGCAGGATGGACATCCCGATCCGCTCGCGCAGCTCCAGCAGCAGGTCCAGTACCTGGCCCTGGACGGTGACGTCCAGCGCGGTGGTGGGCTCGTCGGCGACCAGCAGCCGGGGCCGGGCCGCCAGCGCCATCGCGATCATCACGCGCTGCGCCATGCCGCCGGAGAACTGGTGCGGGTAGTCGCCGAGCCGCGCGGCGGGGTCGGGGATGTGCACCTGGTCGAACAGCTCGATGACCCGCTCCCGCGCCTGCGCCCGGTTCAGCTCCTCGTGCTCGCGCAGCACCTCGGCTACCTGGTCGCCGACCGTGTAGGCGGGGTTCAGGCTGGCGATCGGTTCCTGGAACACCACGCCGATCTCGCCGCCGCGCACCTTGCGCAGCTCGTCGAACGGCAGCCCGGTCAGCTCCCGGCCGTCCAGCCGGACGGCCGACGCCGCGACCCGCCCGGGGTCGGGGACGAGCCCGAGCAGCGACATCGCGGTGACGCTCTTGCCGCTGCCCGACTCGCCGACCAGCCCGAGGATCTCGCCCCGGCCCACGTCCAGGGACACGCCCTGCACGACGGTGACCCGCCCGGCGCCCGGCTGCGGGAACGACACGGTGAGGTCGCGGACGCTCAGCAGCGGGTCGGCCACGGCCACCCCGGCGGGCGGCTCCGCCGCGTCGCCTTCGGGGGTGTCGTGGTGCACCGGGTTGACGCCCAGCGACCCGGCCTTGGCCTCGCGGGCGAACAGGTCCCGCACGCCGTCGCCGACCTGGTTGAACGCCAGCACCGTGACCAGGATCGCCAGGCCCGGCGGCAGCGCCAGGAAGAAGCTCTGCCGGATGCTCGCCTGCGCGTCCGCCAGCATCGTGCCCCAGCTCGCCTGCCCGGCCTGCGCGCCCAAGCCCAGGAACGACAGCGTCGCCTCCGCGATGATCGCACCCGCGATCATCAGCGTGACCTGCACGATCAGCGGCGGGGTGATATTGGGCAGGATGTGCCGGAACAGGATCCGCCCGGCGCGGGCGCCCGCCACCCGGACCCCGTCGACGTAGAGCTCCTCACGGGCGGCGAGGGCCTCGCCGCGGGTCAGCCGCAGCAGCGTCATCGCGTAGACGACGCCGACCACGGCCATGGACTTCCACAGCCCCGGGCCGAGCACCGAGATCAGTGCGATGGCCAGCACCAGGAACGGCACCGACATGATCCCCTCGACGATCCGCATCAGGATCCGGTCGGTCCAGCCGCCGAGGTAGCCCGACAGCAGTCCGAGCGGGATGCCGATGACCGCCGCGATGCCGACCGCCTCGGCGCCCGAGGCGAGCGCGACCCGGGCCCCGTACAGGATCCGGGAGAGCACGTCCCGGCCGAGCTTGTCGGTGCCGAGCCAGTGGTCGGCGGACGGCCCGAGCAGGCCGTCGCGGATGTCGCCCTTGAGCGGGTCGTACGGCGCGAGCACCGGGGCGAGCGCGGCGCAGAGCATGACCAGCGCCACGACGGCGGCCCAGAACAGCGTGGCCCTGGAGCGCAGCAGCCTGGCGGTGAGCCGCCCGCCCCCACGGTCCTCGGCCCTCACAGCGCACGCACCTTGGGGTTGAGCCACGCGTACGACAGGTCGAGCAGCACGTTGACCAGCACGACGACGATCACGGTCAGCACGACGATCCCTTGGATGACGTCCGGGTCGCGGCGCAGCACCGCGTTGATGGCCAGCTGCCCGAGGCCGGGCATGGCGAACAGCCGCTCGATCACGATCGAACCGCCCAGCAGCGTCGTGACCTGGAACGACACGACGGTGACGATCGGTACCGCGGCGTTCTTCAGCGCGTGTTTGACGATGACGCGGCGCTTGGACAGGCCCTTGCTGAGCGCTGTCCGCACGTACTCCTGCTGCAGCACACCGATCATGCTGGACCGGGTCTGCCGGGAGATCGCGGCGGCGGCGATCAGGCCCAGCGAGATCGAGGGCAGCACCAGGCTGCGCAGCCAGCCGCCCGGGCTCTGGTCGATCGGCACATAGCCGACCGACGGGAACCACGGCAGCTGGATCGCGAACGCGAAGATCAGCAGCAGCCCGAGCCAGAATCCCGGCACGGCCTGGCCCACCGTGGCGAACAGGCTGATCGCCCTGTCGCCGGCGCGGCCCGCGCGCAGCGCGCTCCAGATCCCGGACGGCACGCCGAGCAGCAGCCCCACCAGCAGCCCGCCGAACGTGAGCGACAGGGTGACCGGCAGCGCCTGTATCAGCGAGGTCGCCACGTCCGCCTTGGTGTACAGCGACTGGCCGAGGTCGCCGCGGACGGCGCCGGACAGCCAGTCGGTGTACTGCTCCAGGACCGGACGGTCCAGCCCGAGCTCCTGCCGGACCGCGGCGACCTGCGCTTCGGACGCCTCGGGCCCGACGATGTTCTCCGCGGGATCGACGTCGGAGAGCTGGCCGAGGAAGAACACGCCGGTCGCGACCAGGAAGACCAGCGGGATCATCGCCAGCAGCCGGATGACCACCGTTCTCAGCACGGTTCCGCTCCCGTCACCACGGCCAAGGCGTCGACGGCGACGGCGCCGGACGCCCCGACGATCAGCGGGTTCAGCTCCAGTTCGCGGACCTCCGGGTGCCGCCCGGCGATCTCGCCGAGCCTGACCAGCACGCCGGCGACGGACTGGGCCTGTGCCTCGGTGAGGCCGCGGGCGGCGCCGACGAGGCGTCCGCCGCCCAGTTCCCGGACGAGCCGCCCCGCCTCGGCGGGCCCGACCGGGGCGAGGGCCAGGCGCCGGTCCCGGATGATCTCGACCAGCGTCCCGCCGAGCCCCACCGTGACGACCGGCCCGAACGTGGGGTCGGTGAGGAGCCCGCAGACCAGTTCAACGCCCGGCTCGACCATCCGCTGCACGAGGATCGAGGCGGCGGTCCCGTCGGCGGGGCGAAGTTCGCGGCCGAGCGCGGCGAGATCGGTGTAGGCGGCCTCGATGTCGGCGGGTCCGGTCAGCCCGACGCGGACGGCACCGTGCTCGCTCTTGTGGGCGAGCCAGTCCGCGCTGAGCTTTAGCACGACCTTCCCGCCTAGCTCGGCGGCGGCGGACACGGCCTCGGCCGCGCTGGCGACGACGCGCTCGTCGGGGACGGGGATCCCGGCCTCGACCAGGTAGCGGCGGGATACGTGCTCGGCCAGCGGCCGCGGCGGCGTCCCCACCTCTGGGATGCCGGCGGGCCGCGGATGGAACGGCTCCCCCAGCAGGCGCTCGCGGGTCTCCTGGTAGCGCACCAGCTCGCCCATCGCGCGGACCAGCAGGTTCGGGTCGTGGCAGGCGGTGACGCCACGGCCGGTCAGGTCGCGGGCGACGTCCGGCTGCCCCGCCCACACCGCGAACGGCTTCTCGGTGGCGTCGCTGGCGGCCTGCATCGTCTCGCGCAACCGCGGGCCGAGGCCGCGCGCCGCGCCCGCGACGACCACCATGTCGTAGTCGGGCGCCGCGGCGACCTTGGTGAACAGCTCGCGGAGCATCGACTGGTCGTTGACGATCTGCGCGGTCGGGTCGATCGGGTTGGCGATCGACCCGAAGGACGGCACGAGGGCGCCCAGCTCCTTCTCCAGTTCGCCGGACGGCCGCGGCATCTCCAGACCGGCGGTCTCGGCGGCGTCGGCCATCAGCACGCCCGCGCCGCCGCTGGAGGTGATGACGGCGAGGCGGCGTCCGGCCGGGCGGCGTCCGGCCGAGAACACCCGGGCGAACTCCACCAGCTCGGCGGGACCGTCCACGCGGACGATCCCGGCGCCCTCGAACGCCGCCGAGACCACGTCGTCCGCCGACGACAGCGCGCCGGTGTGGCTGGCCGCGGCGCGGGCCCCGACCTTGGAGCGGCCGGTGCGCACGGCCACGATCGGCTTGCCCAGTTCCAGCGCGCGACGGGCGGCGGCCAGCAGCGTGCCGGGCTTGCGCACCCCCTCCATGAACAGCGCGATGACCTGCACATCCGGCTGCTCGACCAGGTGACCCACCATCTCCCCGCAGGTCACGTCGGCCTCATTACCGGTGGCCAGGACGTAGGAGACACCCAGCCCGGACTGCTGCGCGGTCTCGAACATGGACATGCCGAAGCCGCCGCTCTGGCTGACGATGCCGATGTTGCCGGTCTCCTGCGGAACGTCGGTGATGGTGGAGAACACCGCGCGGAGCCCGATCGTCAGGTTCATGATCCCGATGCAGTTCGGCCCGCAGATCCGCATCCCGGCCCCGGCGCCGATCGCGACCAGCTCGTCCTGCGCCCGCCTGCCCTCCTCGCCGACCTCACCGAAGCCCGCCGACAGAACGAGCATCGCGCCGGTGCCGCGGGCCGCCGCGTCGCGCGCGATCTGCGGGACGGCCGGGCCGGGCGCCGCGACGATGGCCAGGTCGACGGGCTCGGGGACGGCGGAGATGTCCGGGAAGGCGGGCAGCCCCTGGACGGTGTCACGGGAGCTGTTCACCGGGAAGATCCCGCCGCGATAGCTCTCGATCAGCCGGGCGAGGATGCGGCCGCCGATCCGGGCGGGCTGGTCGGACGCGCCGACCACCGCGATCGAACGCGGCGAGACGAGGGGGGCGAGCGTCGCCAGGCCGGCGGGCGGCTCGGTCGCCGTCTGGGTCACGGTTGACCACTCCTTCATGCGCTGCTCGAACGGGGCGGGACGGAGCCGGAACCGGCGGCGGGCGTGCGGCGGCGGGCGGCCAGTTCGGTGAACTCGGGACGGTCGAGGCTTTCGTAGACGAGGTTCTGGGAATGTTCGCGGGCGGTGTCCCAGTCCTGCTCCCAGGCGGCGTGCACCTGTTCGCGCATCCGGGCGAGCGAGTAGCCGGAGTTCACGGCGAGACCGGCGGCGTAGGCGCGGGCCCGGTCGAGCAGTTCCTCCGCCGGAACGATCCACTGGACGAGGCCGATGCGCTCGGCCTCCTCGGCCCCCACGGTGCGCGACGAGTAGAGCAGGTCCAGCGCCCGAGCCGTCCCGACGAGCCTGGACAGCAGCCAGGCCGTGCCGCCCTCGGCGGTCAGCCCGAGCCGGGCGAACGCGGTGGTGAAGGTCGCCCCGGGCGCGGCGAAGCGCAGGTCGGCCATGAGGGTGTGGGCCAGGCCGATTCCGGCGGCCGGTCCGTTCACGGCGGCGATGAGCGGCTTGCGGAGCCGCATGGCGGTGTCGAAGGGAAGTCGCTGTGCGTCGTTCCGGGCGCGCAGCGTCGCGGCGTCCAGCCCTTCCAGTGCCTTGAAGTCGGCCCCGGCGCAGAACGCGCGCCCGGCCCCGGTCACGACGATGGCACGGACGCCCGGGTCGTGGTCCGCGCGGTCGAGCGCCTCCAGGTACAGCCCGCGCATCTCGGTCGTGAAGGCGTTGAGCCGCTCCGGCCGGTTCAGCGTGATCACGGCTATTTCGTCGACTGTTTTGCTGAGAACCGGATCGACATCCTGCGGCGTCGGCGCGCCGCACACAGCCTGGGCCACCAGATTCACCTCTTTTCGCCGGGCGATGGAGCCCCTGACGCGCATCTCCTCTGAGAAATTAGTATCATGTTTAATCTGAGGAGCCAAGATGCTCGCTACGATTCATCCGATGACGTGGCCCTGCCGGAGGGGCCTGAGCCGACCGGGGGTCTGAAGTTGACGGTGCCGCCCAGCACGACCCCCGCCGCGCCGCGGCGCAAGCTCGCCGAGCAGGTGGCGCGGCGCATCGAGGACGAGATCGTCGAGCGCGGGTGGCCGGTGGGCGAGGCGCTCGGGGCCGAGGCGGAGCTGATCGCGCGCTACGGGGTGTCCCGCGCCGCGGTGCGCGAGGCGATCAGCATCCTGGAGTACAAGCAGGTGGCGGCCATGCGCCGCGGCCGGGGCGGCGGGCTGGTCGTGCGCGCGCCGGCAGGCGCGGTGGTGGCGGAGGCGGTGGCCGCGTTCTTCCACTTCGCCGACGTGTCGGTCGGTGAGCTGTACGACGCCCGGATCACCCTGGAGGTGCTCGCCGCGCGGCTGGCCGCGCGCCGGATCGGCGAGGACGACATCCCGCACCTGCGCGAGGTGGCCGCCACCGACAGGGTGGACCGGCCGCTCAGCGTGGCGATCGCGCAGGCCACCGGGAACCCGGTCTTGTCGATCTTCATCCCGACGCTGACCCGGGTGACCGGGGCGCTCGCGGGCGGTCCGTCCGACGACTTCGCGCTCGGCACGGACATGAGCAGCGTCCGGCATCGGGCGCTGCTCGCCATCGCCGAGGCGATCGTGTCCGGCGACGAGGTCAAGGCCGAGCGGCGCGTCCGCCGCCACCTGGAGGGCGAACGCGCCTGGCTGGACAAGGTGCGCCAGGCCCAGGCCGCCGGGCGGTCGCAGCCGGTCGGTGGCCCGGGGTCCCTGGCGCAGCGGCTCGCCGGCGCCGTCACCGACGGCACGGCGGGCAAGCTGCCGGAGAAGGTGGCGATGCTGGTGCGCCAGGAGATCCACCGGCGTGGCTGGCCGACCGGGGAGGTTCTGGGCAACGAGGCGAGCCTGCGCGAGGAGCTGGGGGTCAGCCGGGCCGTGTTCCGGGAGGCCATGCGGATCCTGGAGCACAACGGCGTCGCCCGCATGCGCCAAGGCCCTGGAGGCGGCCTGGTCGTCCAGGCCCCCGACCCGGCCCGCGTGGTCGACGCGCTCGTCCTCTACCTCCGCTACCTGAAGGTCAGGGCCACGGAGCTGTTCGAGGTACGGACGGCGGTGGAGCTCAAGGCGATCGAACTGGCCGCCGCCCATGCCCCCCACGAGGACACCGCCGAACTGGCGGCGGCCCTCGACCACGAGCGCGACCCCGCGATCCGTCCGGAACCGGCGCTCGCGAACGTGCACGTGACGCTGGCGCGGATGAGCGGCAACCGGCTGCTGTCGCTGTTCACCGCGGTGCTGGTCCGGCTCGTCCGGTTCCGCCCTCCCGAGGGGGCGGTACGGGACCCGTCCCTGGTGATCCACGAGAAGATCGCCGATGCGGTGCTGGCGGGCGACGCCAGCCTGGCCCGGCACCGTATGAGCCGCCATCTCGCCGCCCTGGAGCCCTGGCTCGACCCATCGCCGCCCTGCTAGCGGTCAGCGCGGCGCGGGGTACAGGCCGGCGACGATGTCGCGTTTGATGACCTTGCCGGTGGCGGTGCGGGGGAGTTCGGGCCAGCAGGCGATGCGGTCGGGGGTCTTGGAGCCGCGCAGCCGTTCCCGGACGTAGCCGCGCAGTTCCTCCGGGTCGAGGTCGGCCCCGCTGACGGGCACGACGACCGCCTCGACGCGCTGTCCCCATTCCTCGTCGGGCACGCCCACCACGGCGGCGTCGGCCACGTCGGGGTGACGGAGGAGGACGTCCTCGATCTCGGCGGGGGCGATGTTCTCCGCGCCCCGGATGATGGTGTCGTCGACGCGGCCCTCCACGAACAGGTAGCCGTCGGCGTCCAGGTGGCCCTGGTCCCGGGTGTCGAAGAAGCCGCGCTCGTCGACGGACGAGCCGTGGCCCGCGTACTCCCCGGAGACCTGCTCGCCGCGCACCCAGATCCGGCCGCTCTGCCCTGGAGGTAGCACCCGGCCATCCTCGTCGCGGATCTCCAGCTCGATCGCCGGGACGGGGCGCCCGGCCGACGCCAGCCTGGCCCTTACCTGGGGGTCGTCGGCGGTGATCGCGGCACGGTGGTCGTCGGGGCCGAGGATGGCGATGGTGGAACTGGTCTCGGTGAGGCCGTAGGCGTTGACGAAGTCGACGTTCGGCCATTGCCGAAGCGCGCGTTCGATGACGCGAGGCGGCATCTTCGCGCCGCCGTAGGCCAGGGCGCGCAGGGTGGGTACCGAGCGGTCGAGGTCGGGGGCGTCCATGATGCGGGCGAGCATCGTCGGGACGACCATCGCGTTGGTCACGCCTTCCTTCCGCACCAGTTCCAGCCATTCACGCGGCGTGAAGGAATGCAGGGTCAGGCAGCGGCGTCCCGCGTACAGGTTCGTCAGCACGTTGGAGACCGCGGCGATGTGGTACGGCGGGACGCTCATCAGGGCGGCCTCGTCCTCGCCCGCCGATGCGAACTCCACCGTCCCCAGCACGTACGAGACCAGGTTGTGGTGGCGCAGCACCACGCCCTTGGGCTGGGAGGTGGTGCCGCTGGTGTAGATGAGGACCGCGGTGGCGTCAGGGCCGGCTGAGGTGTCCTCCTCACCATGGTCCGTCGCCTGGCCGGCGTCGTAGAGGAAATCCTTTGGGGTCCGCACCGACAGGCCCGCGCGCAGCAGGGCCGCGTGCTGGCCCTCCTCGGCGATGCCGAAGGCCTTCGGATGGTTGGCCAGCAACCGGTCGAGCTGTTCGTCACCCAGCCGGTAGTTCACCGGTACCAGCGGGACGCCCGCGCATGCCGCCGCGAACATCGCCACGGGGAAGGCCGGGCCGTTCACCGCGAGGTAGACCACCGCCTCCGCGCCCGACTCCCGCACCCGCCGGGCGGCGCCGGAGGCCAGCGCGCGCAGCCGGGACGCGGTCAGGCCGCCATCCCGGGACCCGACGACGATCCGGTCGCCGAAGCCGTCCGCCGCCATGTCCAGCAGCATCGTCACGTTCATCGCTTGCTCCAGTCGAAGGCCAGGGCGGCCGGTCAGTCCGAGGCGGGCAGCGGCTTGGCGTCCTTGACCGGGAGCGCCACGCCGTTCGCCTCGACGGTGCCCTCGCCGGGCTTGGTGCACAGCAGCTCGATCCCGAGGTCCTCGTCGGCATAGCGCTTGCCGAGCAGGGTCCCGCCCTGGCGGGCCGGGTCCGCGGTTCCGATGGGGGCCGCCGCCGCCTGCTTGGCGTCCACCATCGGGGCGCCGCCGCAGCTCAGCTCGATCTCTTCGGCGGGCGCGCGGACCACGATCATCCTGGTGCCGTCGACGGTGCTGGCCACCTGCTGGCCGGGACGAAGCTTCATGAACCCTCCCCAGTACAAGGGTAACTAGGTTATCTATTATGCCGCCATCAGCCAAGACGTCACGGTATGCGAAGAAGGGTCGATCAGCCGGAGTCGCGTGCGCCGGCGGGGCGCCAGCAGGCGACCAGGAGCAGGGCCGCGCCGAGTCCGCCCGCGCCGGCGGAGATCGCCAGCCCGGTCCAGCCGTCCAGCGCGTCCGCGATCCCGAAGGCGGCGTCCAGCGAGACCGAACCGCCGCCGAGCGCGCCCAGCCCGCAGCACAGGCAGATGATCATGAGGACGTACTCGTAGCCCTGGCCGGGCCGGAAGATGAAGAAGCCGTTGCGCAGGTGGGCGGTGATGAGGGCGACCAGCATGGTGCCCACCACCCCGGCGGCGGCCAGCGGGGTGAGCAGGCCCAGCACCAGCAGCGCGCCCGCGCCGAGTTCGGTGCCGGTCGCCATCAGTGCGTGCAGGCGCCCGGGGCGCAGCCCCATCGACTCGAACCAGCCGGCGGTCCCGGCGATGCGCCCGCCGCCGAACGCGTGGTTCCAGCCGTGCGCGATGATCGTCAGCCCCGCCGACAGCCGCAGGATCAGCGCCGCGATGTCGATGCCCTCCACGCTCAGAGCCACCCCTTGACCTTCTCCACCAGCGCGGCGGGGTCGGGACCTGCCGGAGCGACGTTGAGCATGGTCACGCCCGCCTCGCGGTAGGCGGCGATGCGCTCCCGCACGAAACCCTCGGGGCCGATCAGGTTGGTCAGGTCGATCAGCTCGTCCGGGACGGCGGCCTCGGCCTCCTTCTTCTTCCCCGACAAGTACAGCTCCTGGATCTTCGCGGCCTCGGCCTCATAGCCGTACCGGCGGACCAGGTCGTTGTAGAAGTTCTTGTTCCGCGCGCCCATCCCGCCCACGTACAGGGCGAGCTGCGGACGGGCGAGGTCGCGCAGCGCCGCCCGGTCCTCGCCGATCGCCAGGATCCCGCCCGCCACGATCTGGAGCTCCCCGAGCGCCGGGTCGCGTCCCAGAGTCCCGGCCGCGATCGCCTCACCCCAGGTCTCTTTGGCCCGCTCGGGGAGGAAGAACAGTGGCAGCCAGCCCTCGGCGATCTCAGCCGCCAGCCGCACGTTGCGGGCGCCCAGCGCGGCCAGGTAGATCGGCACGGCCGGGCGCACCGGGCGAGTGATCATCTTCAGCGGCTTGCCCAGGCCGGTGCCGTCCTCCGGGGGCAGCGGCACCCGCACCGTCGCGCCCGCGTAGTCGACCACCTCGCGGCGCAGCGCGCGACGGACGATCTCGACCACGTCCCGGGTCCGGGCCAGCGGCCGGTCGTAGGGAAGCCCGTGCCAGCCCTCGATCACCTGCGGGCCGGACGCGCCAAGCCCGAGGAGCGAGCGGCCTCCGGAGACCGCGTCCATGCCGGCGGCGGTCTGGGCGATCAGCGCGGGGGTGCGGGAGTAGACGTTGATGATGCCGGAGGCGATGGTCAGCCGCTCGGTGCGGGCGGCGAGGAAGCCCATCAGCGTGGGCGCGTCGAAGCCGTAGGCCTCCGCCACCCATGCCACGTCCAGACCCGCCTTCTCCAGGGCGACGGCCTGCTCGATGGCGGCCTGGGCGTCCCCCGCGTACTGCAAGGTGGTGCTCAACTTCATGTTCATGACTCCTTGGTGGACAGGGGTTCGGCGAGCAGGCGGCGCAGCAGCTTGCCGGTCGGGGTTCGGGGCAGCTCGGCCATGAACTCGATCGAGCGCGGGCACTTGTAACCGGCCAGGTGCGCCCGGCAGTGCGCGATCAGCTCCTCCGCCAGCGCGGGACCGGCCGCCGCCGGGTCGGCCGGTTGGACGATGGCGCGGACCCGCTGCCCCATCTCCGGGTCGGGCGCCCCGAGCACGGCTACGTCGGCGACCGCCAGGTGCACGGTCAGGACGTTCTCGATCTCCTGGGGGTAGATGTTGACGCCGCCGCTGAGGATCAGGTCGGCGCGGCGGTCCACCAGGTAGAGGTAGCCGTCGGCGTCCAGCCGTCCCATGTCGCCCAGGGTGCCCCAGCCCCGGTCGTTGTAGGCACGGGCGGTCTTGGCCTCGTCGTTGTGGTACTTGAAGCGGGGCGGGCCCTCGTTCTCGAACCAGACCGTGCCGATCTCCCCTGCGGCCAGCTCGCGGCCCTCGTCATCCAGCACGTGCGGCGTGCCGAACAGCGGCCTGCCGACCGAGCCGGGGTGCGCGAGCCAGTCCTCGGGGTCGATGAGGAAGAAGCAGTTGCCCTCGCTGCCGGCGTAGTACTCGTACACGATGGGCCCGAACCATTCGATGATCTGGCGCTTGACGTCCACCGGGCAGGGCGCGGCGGCGTGCACCACCCGGCGCAGGCTGGACACGTCGTACCGGTCCCGAATCGGCTCGGGGAGCTTGAGCATCCGGATCAGCATGGTCGGGACGAACTGCGCGTGCGTGACCCGGTACTCCTCGATCAGCTGCAAGGCCCGCTCGGCGTCGAAGCGGTCCATGAGGACGACCGTGCCGCCGTTGCGCATCGTCCCGAGCGTCCAGCCCGTGGGCGCGGCGTGGTACAGCGGTGCCGGGCACAGGTAGACGGTGTCGTCCCCGAAGCCGAACATGGCGGGGAGCATGTGGTCGAGCTGCAATCCGGTGCCGAACGGGTCGCCTATGGAGGCCGGGAGGATGCCCTTGGGCCGCCCGGTGGTCCCTGACGAATAGAACATGTAGTAGCCCTCGAGCTCCCCCTTGCGCTCGCGGGCGGGGACGAGCGCGACCGCCTCGGCCAGGTTCTCGAAGCCCTCGGGCGGGTCCCCGTCCCCGTCGATGAGCCGCACCGCCAGGCCGGGGGCCTCGTTGGCGATCTCCCAGGCCGGGCCGCCCAGCCCGGCGGACGCGATGAGCGCCCGGGCGCCGCAGTCGCGGACGATGTAGGCGGCCTCGCCGACGGTGAGGTGGTGGTTGACCGGCGTCCAGTACAGGCCGGACCGCTGGCAGGCCCAGGCGGCGACAAAGTACCCGGGGCTGTTGTCCATGAACAGGGCCGCATGGTCACCGGGCCCCAGACCGCGTTCGGCCAGCAGCCGGGCGAGGCGCAGGGACGCCTCGTCCAGCTCACGGTAGGTGGTGACCGCGCCGGTGGCCGCCTCGATCACGGCGGGCTTGTCGGGATGGCGCTCGGCGAGCCTCGACAGATGCACGGCGTCCTCCAAGCTCGGGGTGGGTTGGGAGGGGGCGTCAGCGGGGTTCGCGGGGCAGGCCGAGGGCGCGCTCGGCGATGACGTTGCGCATGATCTCCGAGCTGCCACCGGCGATCGTGTACGCGCGGGCGTACAGATAGGCGTCCTGCCAGCGGCCCCCGGCGGCGGCGTCCGGATCGCCCTCGGTGAGGACGCCCTGGGCGCCCGGGAGGGACACCGCGTACTCGGCCATCCGCAGATTGAGCTCGCTGAAGGTCAGCTTGGTGGCGGGGGCGTCGATCATCCGTGCCTTGCCCGCCCGCCACCGGGCCATGGAGGTGTGGGCGAGCAGCGCGCAGGTGTCGACCTCGGCACGGAACCTGGCAAGCTGCTGGCGCACATCGTCCAGTTCCAGGGCGGGCCGTCCGTCCACGGTGAGGTCGCGGGTCAGGGCGACCAGGTCCTCCCAGGCCAGCTGTAGTTGCACGACCGAGGCGCCCACGCCATTACGCTCCTCGGCCAGGGACGTGTTGGCGATCATCCAGCCCTGTCCGGGCGCGCCGATCAGAGCGTCCGCGGGCAGCCGGACTTCGTCGAAGAAGACCTCGTTGAAGTCGGAGGTGCCGGTCAGCTCCCGCAACGGCCGCACCTGCACGCCCGGAAGGCGCATATCCAGGACGAACGCGCTGATGCCCTTGTGCTTGGGAGCCTCGGGGTCAGTGCGGGCCAGCAGGTAGCCGTACTGCGCCCAGTGCCCGTTGGTCGTCCAGACCTTCTGCCCGCTGATCACCCACTCGTCGCCGTCCCGCACCGCGGCGGTCCGCAGGGACGCCAGGTCGCTGCCCGCGTCGGGCTCGCTGAACAGCTGGCACCACAGGTCCTCGCCGGATCTGATCCGCGGCAGGTACCGCCGCTTCTGCTCCTCCGTGCCGAACTTGATCAGTGCGTGCGCGGCCAGGGAGCCGCCGCTCGCGGGCATCGGCGCGCGCGCCCGCGCGATCTCCTCCCCCACCACGAACTCCCGCAGCGGGTCGTGCCCGGGCACGCCGCCGTACTCCTCCGGCCAGTCGGCGCCAAGGTATCCGGCGGCGTACAGCTCGGCCGTCCAGCGCTGCAGTTCCTTCAGCTCGGCTGCGTTCTCGGGACTGCGCACTCCCGACCTGACCTTGTAACCGGGGGCGTGGGACGCGACGAACGCGCGCACCTGCCCGCGGAACTCCTCCAGCGGCGTACCGGCACCGAACTCCACGGCGGTGCTCCTTCCTTGCACGGGGTGGGCGAAGAATCCGGTCACAGACCCAGATCGCGGCCGACGATCTCCTTCATGATTTCTGTCGTACCGCCGAAAATGGTCTGGATTCGAGCGTCCGCATAGGCCTTGGCCACCGGATACTCCATCATGTAGCCGTATCCGCCATGCAATTGCAGGCAGCGGTCGACCACCTTCTGCTGCAGTTCGGTCGTCCACCACTTGGCCTTGGCGGCGTCCACCGCGCTCAGCTCCCCGCGCGCCAGGACGCCCAGGCAGCGGTCCACGTAGACGCGGGCGATGTCGACCTCGGTGTCCAGCTCGGCCAGCACGAACCGGCTGTTCTGGAACGAGCCGATCGGCCGGCCGAACGCGGTGCGGTTCTTGGCGTACTCGATGGTCTCGTCGAGGATCGACCGGGACGCCGCGACCGCCGACACCGCGATCGACATCCGTTCCTCGGGCAGGTTGGTCATCAGGTGGTAGAACCCGTGCCCCTCCTTGCCGAGCAGGTTGGCCGCGGGGACCCGCACGTTCTCGAAGTTCAGCTCGGCGGTGTCCTGGGCGTGCAGGCCGAGCTTGTCGAGGTTGCGGCCGCGGGTGAAGCCGGGCATGTCCCGTTCGACCACCAGCAGGCTGAATGCCTTGCTGCCGCCCGCAGGGTCGGTCTTGGCGACCACGATGACGCGGTCGGAGTGAATGCCGTTGGAGATGAACGTCTTGGCCCCGTTCACCACCCACTCGTCGCCGTCCCGCACGGCGGTGGTGGCGATGCCCTTGAGGTCGCTGCCGGTGCCGGGCTCGGTCATCGCGATCGCCCAGACCTCCTCGCCCGAGGCGAAGCCGGGCAGCCAGCGCGCCTTCTGCTCCTCGTTCGCCAGGTTGAGCAGATACGGGGCGACGACATCGTTGTGCAAGGTGAAGCCGGGGCCATGCACTCGGGCCGACGACAACTCCTCGGCGACCACCGCGTTGAACCGGAAGTCGTGGACACCACCACCACCGAACTCCTCGGGCACGTTGAACCCGATCACGCCCTGCTTGGCGGCCTCGACGTAAACCTCGCGGTCGCAGAGCCCCGCCTGCTCCCAGCGCTCGTGGTGGGGCGTCATCTCCCGGGCGATGAACTCCCGGACCACCTCGCGGAACCGCTGGTGGTCGGCCTCGAAGACGGGACGTTCCATAGCGGTGCTGCTCCTCAACTCAAACCTCGAACCGGCTACTTGAACAAGGCGACCAGGTCGACCCGGCTGACCTTCTGCGACACCCCGCGGGGCAGCTCCGGCACGTGCAGGAAGCGCACGGGCACCTCGTAGGGCAGCAACTCGCGGCGGCACCAGGTGCGCAGTTCCGCCTCCCCAGGGACGTCCGCCCCGGGACGCACCTCGAACGCCGCGACCGGTACCTGGCCGAGCCGCTCGTCGGGCAGCCCGGCGACCGCGGCCTCGGCCACCGCCGGGTGGCGCTCCAACGCGGCGGCGACCATCGACGGGTGCACCTTGAAACCGCCCCGGATGATCACATCGTCGGCACGGCCCTCGATCCACAGGAAGCCGTCCTCGTCGAGCCGGGCCAGGTCGCTGGTGCGGGTCCACTCCCCCGCACCGCCCGCCTGCCCGGTGCGGACCTCCAGTACGCCACGCTCCCCCTCGGGAAGCACCTCGCC
Source organism: Actinomadura sp. SCN-SB (assembly GCF_043906805.1). Lineage (NCBI taxonomy): Bacteria > Bacillati > Actinomycetota > Actinomycetes > Streptosporangiales > Thermomonosporaceae > Actinomadura > Actinomadura sp. SCN-SB. The sequence continues at coordinate 23,015 of NZ_JBIMPP010000062.1, forward strand.
GGTTTCGCTGGTGACGCGCAGGTCCACGCCGGGGAACGGGCGGCCGACGCTTCCCTTCTTGCGCTCCCACCACTCCCGGTGCAGCCCGAGCGACCAGCCGGCGATGGCGCCGGAGAACTCGGTGGCGCCGTACATGACCAGGACCGCGACGCCGTACCGTTCCTGGAAGGCTTCGGCCAGCTCGGGCGGTGTCGGCGCGGCTCCGGCGGTGATGGCGCGCAGGCTGGACAGTTCCTCGGCGGGCACCTCCGCGTCCAGGACGCTGCGCATCGCCGCGGGCGGGAGCCCGGTGACCTTGGGCCGGTGGGTCCGGACGACCTCGCGCCAGCCGTCCACGGTGAACCGTTCGAGCAGCACCATCCGGCGTGCCTCGGCCAGTGACTGGAGCACGCCCCACAGCCCTCCGATGTGCACCATCGGCGTGGTGATCAGCGTGACCCCGCCGGTGAACGGCGCGCGTTCCCGCTTGCCCGCGGCCATGTGCCCGTTGACCGAGCTCAGGGCGGCCTCCAGCTGCCGGTACGCCAGCGGGATGCGCTTGGGCGGTCCGGTGGTGCCGGACGTGCTCAACTCGACCGCCACGCCCGGCGCGAACCGCGTGGGCGTCGCGGCCCCGTCCACGGACGCGACCGGCACGCGCCGGACCGACGCGCCTTCGGCCGCGTACCCGATGGCCCCGGCGCGGGCCACGGCCAGTGCGAACTCCTCCGACTTCCAGAACGCAGCCGGTGCGAAGAGCACCGGAGGTGTGGTGCGTTCGATGTCGGCGGCGAGGCGCTCTCCGGGTTGAAGCGGGTTGAACACCGTGAGGCAACGACCCGTGGACAGCACGAGATGGACCAGACCGACCGATTCGGGCCGGTTGCCGAGCACGACGCCGACACGGGCGCCCTCGACCAGGCCGAGACCGTCCAGCTCACGCGCGGCCGCCTCGCCCAGCCGCCGCAGTTCGCCCCAGGTGACCGCGCGGCCCTCGTACTCCACCGCGGGTACGGCGGAGTCCGTTCCGACCAGCCTTCCCAGCCGCTCGGCCAAAGCCGAGCCCGTCCTGGTGGATCCGCCCATCACAGCAGTTCGAGGATGGTCGCGTTGGCCATGCCGCCGCCCTCGCACATCGTCTGCAGCCCGTACCGGACGCCGGCGTCGCGCATGTGGTGCACCAGGGTGGTCATCAGCCGAGCGCCGCTGCCGCCGAGGGGGTGGCCGAGCGCGATGGCGCCGCCGTTGACGTTCAGAGCCTTCTCGTCGGCGCCGATCTCGGCGAGCCAGGCCAGGGGCACGGGCGCGAACGCCTCGTTCACCTCGTAGGCGCCGATCTGGTCGGGGGTCAGCCCGCTGCGCTCCAGCGCCTTGCGGGTGGCGGGGATGGGCGCGGTCAGCATGATGACCGGGTCGTCGGCGGCCAGCACGGCGGTGTGGATCCGGGCGATCGGGGTCAGTCCCAGCTCGGCGGCCTTCTGCGAGGTGGTCATCAGCAGCCCGGCGGAGCCGTCGCTGATCTGCGAGCTGTTGCCCGCGTGGATCACCCCGTCCTCCTTGAAGGCGGGCTTGAGCTTGGCGAGGGACTCCAGGCTGCCGCCGCGCCGCACGCCCTCGTCGGTGTCGACGACGGTGCCGTCCGGCAGGGTGTAGGGGGCGATCTGCGCGGCGAAGCGGCCCTCGTCGATCGCGGCGGCCGCCTTGGCGTGCGAGGCGAGGGAGAACTCGTCCAGCCGGGTACGGGAGATGTCCCAGCGCTCGGCGATCATCTCGGCGCCGATGCCCTGGTTGGGCTTCGCGGTGCCGTAGCGGCGCTCGAAGCCGGGGCCCATCGGGTTCCCGTCGATCATCGAGGTGCCCATCGGGATCCGCGACATGCTCTCCACGCCGCCCGCGATCACGACGTCGTACTGGCCGGACACCAGCCCGGCGGCGGCGAAGTGCACCGACTGCTGGGAGGAGCCGCACTGCCGGTCCACCGAGGTGCCCGGCACCGACTCGGGCCAGCCCGCCGACAGCACCGCGTTGCGAGCGATGTTGTTGGCCTGGTCTCCGACCTGCTGCACGCAACCCCATACCACGTCGTCCACCAGCGCCGGGTCGATCCCCGACCGCTCGGCGAGCGCCGTCAGCACATGCGCCGACAGATCGACAGGGTGCACCCCGGACAGGGCGCCGTTGCGCCGTCCCACCGGTGTGCGGACGGCCTCAACGATCACGGCATCGCGCATCTGCGCCTCCTAGATAGTTAACGTAGTTATCTTACAGCTCGGTCGCGCAGCCGGTCTGGGAGCGCGATCAGGGACTCGGCGGCCTTGGCCCGGCGCAGGTAGCGGTGCGCGGGATGCTCCCAGGTGAAGCCCATCCCGCCGTGGATCTGCACGCAGCAGCCGGTCACCGAGACCGCGGCCTCCAGCGCGTGCGCGGCGGCCAGGTCGACCGCGACCCCCGTGTCGCCGGACGGGACATCGAGCGCCTCCGCCGCGGCGTCCAGCCGTCCACCGCCCGTAGCCGTAGGTCCGGCGGCCCCGCTCGGGCGCGGACGTGGCGCGGCTGCCGAGCACGGCGTCCGGGCCGAGCACGCGCAGCGCGACCTCGTGCAAGTACTGGTCGAACTCGGCCTTCACCAGGCGATTCACCGACGCGGCGGGGCCGGGGCGCGGTCCTGGAGGACGAGGTCGAGGGCGCGGCGGCTGTTGGAGGCCAGGACGCGTACGGACGCCTCGATCCGGGTCGGCGACTGGCGCACGACCGGGTCGTCCTTCGCTCCGGTGCGCGCGCTCCAGAACCGCGTGGAAGGCGCGAGCCCAGGCCGGCCTCTCGGCATTGCCGCGGGGGGGGCGGCCCCGCATGCGCCACCAGGAACTCCCGCAACTTGGACCGCCAGGTGGCCATGAACCCTCCCCCTCAACCTCGTCCAAACGAAGGTTACATGGTTTACTAGGTTATCTACCAGATGCTCGTCAGGGAAGCGAGGAGGACGCGGAGTGGAATGGGGACTGCCCTGGCCGGGCCCGGAGGTCGCCGCCGAGGCCGAGCAGGCGGGTGCCGCCGCGTTCTGCGCCGGCGAGTTCGCCGACACCAACGCCTACCTCACGACCGGTGAGATGGTCGCGGCGACCGAACGCGCCATGGTCGGCCCGGGCATCGCCTACGCGTTCGCCCGCTCGCCGTTCGTGCACGCCTCGGCGCTGCGCCAGCTGTCCAAGCGAGCGCCGGGACGGGTGTTCCTGGGGCTGGGCTCAGGAACGCGCCGGATGAACGCCGACTGGTTCGCCGTCGACGCGAGCGCCCCGGTACGGCGGATGGAGGACCTCATCGGCGCCGTCCGCGGATACCTGGAGGCCGAGAACGGGCGGCCGATCGTGCACGACGGCGAGTTCTACCCAATCAACGCCGACATCCGCGCGCCGATCTTCGGCCGGCTGGACATCCCCATCCTGATCGGCGCGTTCAACCGGCGGATGCTGCGCACCGCGGGACGGGCGGCCGACGGCGTGCTCGGCCACGGGATCTTCACCGACCGCTGGTGGAGCGAGGTCGTCGACCCCGAGCTGGAGGGCGGCGCGGCCGAGGCGGGCCGCGATCCGGGCGCGCTGCGCCGCTGGGGCTGGCTGATCACCGCCATCGACGACGCGGACCCGGCCAGGGCCCGCCGCGACGCGCGGTTGCAGATCGCCTTCTACCTCACCGTCAAGACCTACGACACGCTGGTGGAGCTGCATGGCTGGCAGGATGAGACGGCCCGCATCCGGCGGACCTTCCGGGCCGGTGACATGGACGGCATGGCAGCGGCCGTGACCGACGAGATGCTCGACGCGATCGCCCTCTACGGCACGCACGAGCAGGCCCGCGAGCGGCTGGCGGCGCGCAAGCGGCTGCCCGGCCTGGCGTTCCTGTCCTCGCCCGCCTTCCTGGTGGGCGAGCGCCGCCGGCAGCGGTACGCGACCGCGGCCATCGAACTCATGCGGGCGTCCAGGTAACCCATCGGTAGATATCCTTGTTCACCAAGTGAGTCTTCAGCAGGGGAGCGATCATCCATGGCAATGCCGGAGTCCGGGGTACGGCGCGGCCTGCCCGCGGGGGTGCCCGCCGACGGCGTCCGCCCGCCCAAGACCGGTGAACTGGTGGCGCGCAGGCTGCGCCGCCGGATCGTGGAGGGCTCCCTCACCGCCGGCGACTTCCTGCCCAACGAGGCCACGCTCATGGAGCACTTCGGGGTCTCCCGCCCCACGCTCCGCGAGGCGTTCCGGGTCCTGGAGTCCGAGGGCCTGATCGAGCTGCGCCGTGGCTCGCGCACCGGTGCCCGGGTGACCGTGCCCGGCCCGGAGGCGGTCGCCCGGCCCGCCGGCCTGCTACTCCAGCTGGGCAAGGCCACGCTCGGCGACGTGTACCAGGCGCGCAGCGCGATCGAACCGCCCGCGGCCCGGCTGCTCGCCCTCAGCGGTGACGAGGAGCGGTACGCGGCCCTGGAGGAGGAGCTCGAACCCGCACGGGCCTCGGTCACCGACGCCGAGCGGTTCGCCGTCGACAGCGCCCGCTTCCACCTGCGGCTGGTCCAGCTGTCAGGCAACCAGACCCTGGCGCTCATGGCCGGGATGGTGCACGAGATCATCCTGCGGCAGACCCAGGCGTCGGTGCGTGCCCGCGAGGCGACCGGCGAGCACGGCGACTACGCACGCGCGCTGCGCGCGTACGAGAAGCTGGTCAAGCTCGTCCGGGCCGGCGACGGGCCCGCTGCCGAGCGTTTCTGGCACAAGCACCTGCAGATCGCCGACGAGCTGGTGCTCCGCGGCCAGGAAGCCACCTCCGTCATCGACATTCTGGAGTAGGAGCCGTCAGGGCCCCTCCTCGCCCTTGGTGGCGGCTTCGGCCGGGTCGCCGCCGAGGTAGAGGGAGGCGAGGATCTCCGGTGCCTCGCGCAGCGCGGCGGCGGTGCCGGAGAAGACGGTGCGGCCGTGCGCGAGCACGTACGCCCGGTCGACCACGTCCAGTGCCATGGGCACGTGCTGCTCGACCAGGAGGACGGCGGTGCCGCCGGCACCCGCCCGCTCGCGCAGGATCAGCAGCAGCTCGGCCGCGACCATCGGGGCGAGGCCGAGTGACATCTCGTCCACCATCAGCAGTTTCGGAGCGCCCAGCAGCGCCCTGGCCAGGGCGAGCTGCTGCTGCTCGCCGCCCGACAGCAACCCCGCGCGGCGCGAGAGCAGCGGACGGAGCGCGGGCAGGCCGTCGAGCACCTCGTCGAACGCGCCGGACCGCTTCCTCCGGCCGGGCGGCAGGCCCAGCGTGAGGTTCTCGCGCACGGTCAGCTGCCGGAACAGCCCGCGGTCCTCCGGGACGAGACGCACGCCGCGGCGCGCCAGGGCCTGGGCCCCCGCCCGCCGCCCCTTCACCGCTCCGAGCACCTCTATCTTCCCGGCGTGCGCGGGCAGGCAGCCGGCGGCGGTCAGCAACAGCGTCGTCTTGCCCGCACCGTTCGGGCCGAACAGGCCGACGATCTCGCCCGCGCGCACATGCAGGTCGATGTCGCGGGCGACGGTGGTCTCGCCATGGCCCGCGCTGAGTCCTTGGATGTCGAGGACGTTCACGCGTCGTTCTCCTCCCCCAGGTAAGCCGCCCGTACAGACGCGTCCCGCCGGATCTCCTCGGGGTCACCCGAAGCGAGCAGCCTGCCGCCGTCCAGCACGTGGACGTGGTCGCAGAAGCCCAGTACGAGGCCCATGTCATGCTCGACCAGCACGATGGTGGTCCCTCCGTCGCGGATGGCTTGGAGCCGTTCGCCCAGTTCTTCGCTCTCGTGGACGTCCAGGCCCGCGGCCGGCTCGTCCAGCAGCAGCACGCGCGGCCGCGCCACCAGGGCGCGGGCGAGGGCGACCAGCGCCCGGCGCCCCTGGCTGAGCTGACCGGGGAGGTGGTCCTCGCTTCCGGTGAGCCCGACCGTGCGCAGCGCGTCGCGTACCGTCCCGGTGTCCGCCGATGGCAGCGGGCGCAACTGGTGCCACCAGCGCCGCGACGCGGCCACCGACAGTCCGGCGGCCACGTTGCCGGCCACGGTCAGGTCGTCGAAGAGGTCGAGGGACTGGAAGGTGCGCACCAGGCCCTTGCGGGCCCGCCGGTACGCGGGCAGGCGGTCGATCCGCTCACCGCTCAGGTGGACGTTCCCGCGCGCCGGGACGAATCCGGTGCACGCGTCCAGCAGGGTCGTCTTGCCCGCGCCATTGGGACCGATCAGCCCGGTGAGCGTGCCCTCGCGCACCTGAAGGCCGACGCCGTCCACCGCCCGCACCCCGCCGAACGACACCTCGAGATCACGAACTTCGAGCATCGACACGCCTGTCCCCTTCCTCGTCCACCGCCGCGCCCGCGGCACCGGTCTCCGGAACGGCACGCCGCTGCCCGCCCAGCAGCGCACGCACCTGCCGGACCTGCCCTTCGAGCTTGCCGGCGACGCCGCCGGGCGTGGTGACCAGTGCGATGAGCAGGCCGACCGCGCTGACCAGGCCGCTGTACTCACCGAGATGGATCAGCCGTTCCAGGGCGTAGAAGATCAGCCCGCCCGGGGCCATCAGACCGGCGATGACGGCGCCGGAGATGTGCCCGATGCCCGCGAGGTACACCACCGCCACATACGTCAGCGACACGAACACGTCGAAGTCCTGGAACGACAGGCTGCTCTGCTGGTAACCCAGCAGGGTGCCCGCGAGGCCCGCCAACCCGGCCGCGATGGCGAAGCCGGCCAGCTTGACCCCGGCGACGTTGACACCGGCCGCGGCTGCGGTCCGTTCGTTCGCCCGGATCATCAGCATCTGGCCGCCCAGCCGGGTACCGCGCAGGTAGACGACGCCGAGCGTGACAACGGTAACGACGGCAAGTGCGAACAGGGCGAAGCCGAGGTCTCCTCCCCCGCCTAGCCGGACGCCGAAGACCGAGAGTTCGGGGACCCGGCTGCCGCCGAGGCCGCCCGTCCAGTCGGGGTTCTTGAAGACGAACTCGTTCACCGCGACGCCCAGGCCGAGCGTCACCACCCCGAGCGTCACGCCGCGGATGCGCAGTGCCGGGATCGCGACGAGCACGCCCACGACGACCGCGACCGCCACCGCGAGCAGCGGTGCCAGTGGGAACGGTATGTCCGCGCGGGTGGTGAGGTTGCTCAGCACGAACCCGGCGGCCCCCGCGAACGTCATCTGCGCGAGGGAGATCTGCCCGAGCATCCCTGTGAGCACCACGATGCTCAGGCACACCAGGGTCGCGACGATCGACGTGGTCAGGGCCGTCCGGTAGGGACCGGTGAGCAGCACCACCAGGAGCACCCCGACCAGCACGGTCGCACCGACGGTGACGGGGCCGGGCCACACGCGCGGCACCGCGGGCAGCCGTGCCTCCTCCTCCGTGCCGCGTGACGGTAGCCGGCCGCCCGCCACCGCGAGCACCAGCATGATCAGGACGAAGGGCAGCGCCTCGCGCAGGCCCACCTGCGGCAGCCAGTCGAAGTCACCCTGGAGCTTGAGCAGCACGCTCTGCGCCATCCCGAGGACCATCCCGGCCGCGACCGTGACGCCGAACGAGCGCAGCCGTCCGACCAGGGCCACCGCCAGCGCGGGCACCACGAACAGGCTGTTGGTGACCGGGCTGATGCCGGTGATGGGCCCGGCGAGGATGCCGAACAGGCCCGCGAGGACGGCCGACCCGCCCCAGGCCAGCGCCGACAGCCGGCCGGGCGAGTGGCCGAGCAGCGTCGCCGCGCGCTCGTCCTCGGCCACCGCCCGCATCGCCAGCCCCGGCCGGGTGAACCGGGTCGACGCCCACAGCATCGCCGCGACCGCGATGACGACGCCCGCGAGCAGGAACCGGTCCAGCGGTACTGTCGCTCCCAGGACCTCCACGGGCCGGTTCGGCAGGATGGTGGGGACGGTCGCCGCGTCCGTGGGGAAGCGCAGGCCGGCCAGCGCCTGGAGCAGCACGGTGATGCCCACCGTGGCCACCAGCTTCAGCAGCCCGGACGCCGCCCGCAGTGGCCTGAACACCAGCGCGTACGCCAGCAGGCCCAGCACGGCGGCCACGGCGAGGGCGATCAGGATCTCCACCAGGACCGGCAGCCCGGCCATCGGGACCGTTCCGACCGGGAGGACCAGCGTCCCCTCCGACTCCAGCAGGGTGTAGGTGTAGGCGGCGTACATCGCCAGCGCGCCCAGCGCGATGTTCACCACACCCGCCGCCTGGTAGGTGAGCACCACGCCGGTGCCCAGCGCCGCGTAGACGGTGCCGGCGCCAAGGCCGAGGACGGCGAACTGCAGGATCTCGCTCATCATGCTCCCGGGGTCAGGAGGAGACCCACCGGCCGCCCACGTCCTTCAGTGCTCCGCCGGTGTACTGGGCGATCCGGGCCTCCTTGGTGCACAGGGCCCGCAGCGGCGGGAGCTGCTTGCCGTCACAGGTGACCTTGGGGCCCATGAACGCCTGCTCGCCGCTGACCTTTCCGAGCGCCTCCATGACGGCCTTGGGCGAGTCGGGCTGCTGGGCCTTCGCCATCACGCGCGACAGCGACACCACCGTGGCGAAGCCGCCCTGGACGAAGCCGGACAGCGGCACGGACTTGTCGTACTTGGCCATGGCGGCGCGGAACGTCTTGACGTCGGGGTGGTCGGCCTCCGCGATGAGCAGCGTGGTGGTGAAGTAGGCGCCTTCGGCCCCGGCGCCGCCGGCCTTGAGCACCTGCGGGTCGGCGCAGGAGCCGGGGAAGACGAACTTGGCGGTGCTGCCAAGGGCCTGCTTGGCCTTCATCACGTTGGCGCAGCCGCTGCCCTGCATGATGCCCATGACCACGTCGGTGCCGCCCTTGAGGGCCTGGCTGAGGGGGCCGGACAGGTCGGTCTCGTGGTTGCCGTACGCGACCAGGGAGATGTCGGTGACGCCCTTGGCCCGCATGACCTTCTCGACGTAGTTCTGGGCGGCCAGCCGGGCCTGCGGGTTCTCGTTGAACATCACCGCGACCTTCTTCGGCTTCAGCGTGTCGGCGGCGTACGCGGCGCCGGCCGACACCGAGCCCGGCGAGCCGGAGCCGAACGAGAAGGAGTTGGGCGAGGCGAACTCGACCCCGCCGATCGGCGCCGACGGCACGTAGGGGATCCCGGCCTTGGCCAGCGCGGGCACCGCGCCGTCGGCACCCAGGTCCAGCCCGCCGAGCACGGCCGCGGGCTTGGCGCGCAGCAGCTCGGCCGCGCAGTTCGCGGAGGACGGAGCCGACCCGTTGGGGGTGCACGGCACGATCTTGATCGGCCGTCCGCCGACGCCGCCCAGGCTGTCGTTGACGTAGGACGCGCCCGCGAGCACGGCCCGGCGGATGTCGGCGAAGGAGCCCAGCGGGCTGCTGTCGTTGTTGATGAGGCCGATGGTGATCGGCGCTCCGGTGGCCTTGTTGGTCGGCAGCGTCACCTGCGGCGCGTCGTCCCCCTCCGCACCGCTGCCGCTCTGCCCGCAGGCGGCCGTGACGGTGAGCGCGGCGGTCAGGATGACCACCGGCAGCCGGCGTCCCCGCCCGCTCGCTCCCGCGCCCCCGCGCCTCGCCCTGCCGTCCCGGGAGCCCGCCCGCTTGATCGGATACATGAGTCACTCCGTTAACTAAGTAATCCTGGCTAGGCCGAGTATGGGGTGTCGTGACCTGCGCCACAAGGGGTGACCCGGGATAACTCATCAAGCGGTGTCGATCCGGGTGCCCGCGGGGAGGGCATGCCGGAAGCCCGGCCGGGACCCCCGGCCGGGGCTCATGCGGAACGGATCAGGCGACGAGTTCCATCAGCCGCGCGTAGTGGTACCGGGGGGTGCCGCCCAGCAGCTCGCCGGTCTTGACACGGCGAAGGTAAAGGTGCAGGTCGTGCTCCCAGGTGAAGCCCATGCCGCCGTGCAGTTGCAGCGCGGTGCCGGCGACCCGCGAGCAGGACTCGCCCGCGATCGCGGCCGCCTCGGCGATCCGGAGCCGCCGGGCACCGGCGTCGCCCGCGTCCAGCGCGCGGGCGGCGGCGCGTACGCTGACGCGGGCGCGCTCGACGTCCACGGCCATGTCGGCGCAATGGTGCTTGACCGCCTGGAATCCGCCGATCACCCGTCCGAACTGCCGCCGTTCCTGGACGTACTGGAGCGTCATCGCCAGTAGCCGGTCGGCCGCGCCGAGCGCGTCGGCCGCATGGTGCAGGGCCAGCGCGTCACCAAGTCGCTCGACGGTTTCCGGTGCGACCGCCGTCCAGGACCCGGCCGGCACCTGGACCTCGGCCAGCGTCACGACGGCGAAGTCCCGGGTGATGTCGAGCGAGGTGCGCGCCGTACGGCCGATTCCGGACGCGTCTGCCGCGACGAGAGCGAGCACGGGCGCCCCATCTGGTCCGACCGCGGCGACGAGGAGATCGTCGGCGTTCAGGCCACCCGCGACGACCGCCACCCGTCCGTCCAGGACCAGCGCGCCGTCCGGGGCGGCGGACGCCCGCACGTGCGCCTCTCCCGGCTCGGACAGCACCGGCACCACCAGCTCGGATCCCTCCGCGACCCGATCGGCCATGTCACCGCCGATCCCCGTGTCGTCGAGCGCGCGGCACACCAGCCCGGCCTGGCCGATCGGCAGGGGAGACGCCGCGTACCCCAGCTCCTCCACGACCAGCGCGAGGTCGGCATGGGTGCCGCCCTCCGCGTCGCGCAGCAGACCCACCAGGCCAAGCCCGGCCGCCGCCCGGAAGTCCTCGGGACGCACCAGGGGCTCGCCGTCCCGGTCGGCGTGCGCCGCGGCCAGGTCGGTGCGCTCGGCCAGCCAGTCCCGCACCGTCCCGGCGAGCGCCTCCTGCTCGTCGCTGATCACGAGGTCCATCCGCGCACTTCCTTCCTCAGTTCCTGCTTGCGCACCTTGCCGGCCGGCGTACGCGGCAGCGCGTCCACCACGACCAGCCGTTCGGGGGTCTTCTGCCGGGCGGCCCCCAGCGCCGCGAAATGGTCGCGCACACCGTCGAGGTCGAGCTCGCGCCCGTCGCGCAGGACGGCGAACGCGCAGACCCGTTCCCCGTAGCGCTCGTCGGGCTCGGCCACGGCGACCGCCTCGGCGACGGCCGGATGCGCCGCCAGCAGGTCCTCGACCTCCTTGGAGGAGATCTTCTCCCCGCCGCGCACGATGATGTCCTTGAGCCGGTCGGTGATGGTCAGATGCCCGTCGCGGTCCATGTGTCCCACGTCGCCGGTGCGCAGCCAGCCGTCCGGGGTGAACGCCTCGGCGTTCAGGGCCGGGTCGCGGTATCCGGCGAAGACCTCGGGGCCGCGCGACCAGATCTCGCCATCCTTCCCCACCGGCACGTCCTTGCCCTCGGGGTCGACGATGCGCACCTGGGTGCCCGGCTTGAGCCGGCCGTCGGTGGTGGCGCGCTTGCCGCTGGGATCGTCCGCGCTGCCGGAGCTGATCGTGGGGTGCTCGCTGGAGCCGTAGGCCCGGTAGGCGGCGATCCCGGCGCGTTCGGCCCGCTCGACCAGCACGGGCGGAACACTGGCCGCGCCCACCAGATACTCCCGCAGGGCGCCGGCGCCGCGCCCGCTCCGCTCCGCGGCATCCAGCAGGGCCGCGAGGTGGAAGGGGACGCCCGCCGAGGCGGTCACCCCGTGCTCGTGAATCAGGTCCAGCGCCGTCTCCGGGTTCCACCGTTCCATGAAGACGGTCGCCACGCCGCCCACCAGGGCCCGCAGCAGCACGCACAGCCCGGCGACATGGCCGGGCGGGAACGCGTCGAGGTAGACGTAGCCGTCGTGACCCACCATGGTGGCCAGCTCCCCGAGGATGGAACGGTGGGTGTGCTGGACGCCCTTCGGGTCCGCGGTGGTGCCGGAGGTGTAGACGAGCACGCAGATCTCGTCCGGATCGGGTGGAGCCTGCGCGCCGAGCGGCGGGTGCGCCTCCAGGGCGTTCCAGCTCTCCTCGCCGACGGCGATGACCTGCCGCAACGTCAGCAGCTCGGCGCGCATGGCCCGCACCTCGTCCGCCCGCCCCCCGAAGGTGATCAGGGCCGCGGCCTCCGACTGGCGCAGCACGAACCCGAGTTCCCGCAGGCCGTAGACCGGGACGATCGGGAGCACGACCGCGCCTCGCAGCAGGACCGCGGCATGGGCGACGGCGCTCTCCACCCGTCCCGTCAACTGGAGGGCCACCACGTCACCGGGCCCGATGCCCAGACCGGCGAGCCCGGCCGCGACGCGGAGGGCCCGTTGGTGCAGCGCCCCGAGGCTCGTCGTCACCACGCCCTGCGCGCCGTGGAAGACCAGGGCCGTGGAGCCGTACCGGGCGGCCGCGGCGCGCAGCGCGCCCGCGAGGTCCGTACCCTCCATCCCACCTCCCACATAGTTTACGAAGTAGTCTATGTTCTCTACTCCACCCGCACCATCCCAAACGAGGTCAAGGAGCCCCCATGGCGGACGAGGTCCTGGTCGAGCACGCCGACGGCGTCACCGTCATCACCATCAACCGGCCGCAGGCCCGCAACGCCGTGAACCGGGCGGTCACCGACGGCGTCGCCGCTGCGCTGGAGGAGTTCGAGTCCCGCAAGGACCTGACCGTCGCCATCCTCACCGGCGCGGGCGGGACGTTCTGCTCGGGCATGGACCTCAAGGCGTTCGTGGCGGGCGAGAACGTCACTCATCCCGAGCGCGGGCTGGCCGGGATCACCCTGCGCCCGCCGCGCAAACCGGTCATCGCCGCCGTGGAGGGCTACGCGCTGGCCGGGGGCTGCGAGATAGCGCTGGCCTGCGACCTGATCGTGGCGGCCGAGGACGCCAAGTTCGGCATCCCCGAGGTCAAGCGCGGCCTGGTCGCCGGGGCCGGCGGGCTGATCCGGCTGCCCCGCCGCGTCCCGCACGGGGTGGCGATGCGGCTGGCGCTGACCGGCGAGTTCATCACCGCCGCCGAGGCCGAGCGGTACGGCCTGGTCGCCGAGGTCACCGCCCCCGGCAAGGTCCTGGAAGGCGCCCGCGCGCTGGCAGCGGCGATCGCCGCCAACGCCCCGCTCGCCGTCGCCGCCACCAAGCAGGTCCTGGACGCCCAGGCCGACTGGAACTCGGCCGAGGCGTTCGACCGGCAGAACGAGATCATCCGGCCGGTGTTCACCTCCGCCGACGCCCGCGAGGGCGCCACCGCCTTCGCCGAGAAGCGCCCGCCCGTCTGGCGCGGCGAGTAACCCCTGCGGGTTCGCGCGGCAACCGGCCGGAGCGACCGAAAGCGGCAATGCGATAGCGTTGGATAAATTAATTAAGTAATCTCTATCGCTCTTGCTGGGACTGCCGACCCGGGAGTTGACCCGATGCCGAAGCGTGAGCAAGGGCGGGGCTCTCACCAGCGAGCGCGCACGCGTCCCGTCCGGCGACGGATCGCGCTGCTGCTCGCGGTGCCGCTGATCTCACTAGTGGGGCTGTGGGCGTTCGCGGCGGGCACCACCCTCACCGCCGCGCTGCAACGGTTCGACTTCTCCACGACCTACGAACGGATCGGGCAGCCCGTGTCCACGGTCACCCGGGCGCTTCAGGAGGAGCGGGCCGCCGCCGTCGCCACCCGCAGCGCGCGGGATACCGCTGCCGCCGAACGGTTCCGGCAGCGGGCGGCGCGGACAGACGCCGCCGTGGCGGCGTTCCGGCGGTCCGTCTTCTCCTCGGAGGCGACGGACGCCGTCAATGCCCGGGTGGCGGGCCGCTTGCGGCTCATGGACCGGTCCTTCGACAGCCTGCCGGCGGTACGCGCCGAGGCCCGCGCTGGGATGATCACGCCGGTGCGGGTCATCGACGGCTACAGCCGCATCACCGACGTCTGCATCCAGCTGCTCGGCTCGCTGGTCAGCGTCGATGACATCACCGTGTACCAGAACACCAACGCCCTGATCAACGCCTTTTGGGCGCGTGACTTCGTGCTGCGCGAGGACGCTCTGGTGTCCTCGCTCCCCGCGTCCGGCAGGCTGACCGCCGACGACCGCACGGCGTTCGCCGCATGGGCCGGCAACCACGCCCAGTTCCTCGCCCTCGCCCGCGCCGGGGTGACAGGCGAGCTGGCCCGCTACCTCCAGCGGCTGGTCGACTCCGCGGAGTACGCGGCGTTCCGCTCGCGCGAGCAGGCCGTGCTGAGCACCGGCCGGGTCTCCCCGGCGGCCGAGTGGCGGACCGCCATCGCGCGGGTGTCCCCCGTGTGGCTGAGCGCCGCCCAGGACGCGGGGAAGGAGCTCAACCAGCGGCAGGTGGAGCCGGCCGGGCGGGAGATCATGGTCCGGTTCATCCTGGCCGGCGGGGTCGGCCTGCTGGCCGTGCTGGCCTCGGTGGTGCTGTCCCTGCACTTCACGCGCGGCATCTCCGCGGAGCTGCGGGCCCTGCAGGACGCGGCCCGGGAACTGGCGCACGAGCGGCTGCCGCGCGTGGTGGCTCGGCTGCGGCGGGGCGAGACGGTGGACGTCGAGGCCGAGGCGCCCGGCCCTGAGACCGGGCGGACCAGGGAGATCGCCGTGGTCGCCGACGCCTTCGCCGCCGTCCGGCGCACCGCCGTCGCGACCGCGGTGGGTGAGGCGGACCTGCGGGCGAACATCAACAAGGTCTTCGTCAACCTGTCGTGGCGCAGCCAGTCCCTGCTGCATCGGCAACTGAGCCTGCTGGACGAGATGGAGCGCCGCGCCGCCGGCCCGGAGGAACTGGAAGCGCTGTTCCGGCTGGACCACCTCACCACCCGGATGCGCCGGCACGCCGAAGGCCTGGTGATCCTTTCCGGGGAGCCGCCGATGCGGGCCTGGGATCACCCGGTGGCCGCCGAGGACGTGGTGCGCGCCGCCATCTCCGAGGTCGAGGACTACACCCGGATCGAGGTGACCGGTTCGGCGGCTGTCTCGGTCATCGGCGCGGTGGTCGCCGACGTCATCCACCTGCTGGCCGAGCTCATCGAGAACGCCGCGGCCTTCTCCCCGCCGTCGACCACGGTCACCGTGCGGTCGGAGACCGTCGCCAATGGGCTGGCGATCGAGGTGGTGGACCGCGGCCTCGGGCTGCACCCGCTGGAGCTGGCCGCGCTGAACCGGCGGCTGGCCGGGCCCGGCGAGTTCGATCTGGCCGACACCGATCGGCTCGGCCTGTTCGTGGTCGCGCGACTCGCGGCCCGGCACGGTATCCAGGTCTCCCTGCAGAGGTCCGCCTATGGAGGCCTGACGGCCGTCGTGCTGCTCCCGCACGCCCTGGTCACCGCCGACGCCGGGGCCTCCCCGCCGCGTTCCGCCCTGCCACCCGCCACCCTGCCACCCGCCCGCTCCCCCGTTCATGACCCGGCCCCCGCCTCAGCGCCTGCTCCGGCCTCTGCGCCGATATACGGCGGCGATCCGGCGCCGGCCCACGAGACCGGCGATCCGTTCGCGCCGGACTCCAGCGAGTCGACCGGCCGGCTTCCGCGGCGCGTCCGGCAGCGGCACCTGGCCCCGCAACTGCGCCGACCACCCGATGGACGGCACCGGGGCCATCCCCCGAACGGCCACGGACCGGGCGAGCACTCCGAAGAGGACGCCGACCTCGACGACCTCAGCCCAGAGTCGAGCCGCGACCTGATGTCGTCCTTGCAGTCGGGCTGGCTGCGCGGCCGGCAGGGCGACGAACCGGCCGATCCCGATCCCTACGACGAACGAGGTGGACCATGACGCGGTCCCAGGTGTCAGGCGAGCTCGACTGGCTGCTCGATGACCTGGTGAAACGGGTGGAGGAGATCCACCAGGCCGTGCTGCTGTCCCGCGACGGCCTGGTCATGGCCGCCTCGGGCGCCGTCACCCGCGCGGACGCCGAGTTCCTTGCCGCGCTGTCATCGGGCTTCCACAGCCTGGCGAGCGGTGCCCGCGAGCACTTCGGCTCGAAAACCGTGCGGCAGACCGTCGTGGAACTGGACGGCCTGCTGTTCTTCGTGCTTCCCGCCGGTAACGGCAGTTGCCTGGCCGTGCTCAGTGCCGCGGACGGCAACGCGGGCCTGGTCGCCTACGAGACCGCCATGCTCATCAAACGGGTACGACGGCAGCTCGCCGCCGCGCCGCGCGGCAGTGACCCCGGCCCCGCCCCATCCCCCGGGTGAGATCCCCATGGACGCGCCCAAAGAGCGCCGGATCGGCCGGGACGCCGGACCGGTCGTCCGTCCCTACGCGATTACCGGCGGCCGGACCAGGACACGCGGCGCCCCCCTCGACCTGGTCGCCATCTTCGTCGCCACCGGCCGTACCCCGGACTACCGGGTGTGGCTGTCACGCGAGCAACGGTCGCTGCTGGAGCTGTGCCGGCGGCCGTCCACGCCCGCGGACCTCGCCTCGGAGACCGGCCTTCCGCTGGGCGTCGTCCAGGTCCTGCTGGACGACCTCCGCCGGCACGGCCTGATCGAGGAGCTGCCGCAAAGCACACCGGACGACCGCCCTGATCCCCGCATCCTGATGAGAGTGCTCGATGAACTCCGCCGCCTCTGACCGCCCTTCGGGTGAAGCCCTGGGGGTCTGGGGGCCCGCCCCCAGAGACGATTCCGCACCTCCGTCCGCCGGCGAACCGGCAGGCGACGTCCCGCTGCACACCCTGAAGATCCTTGTCGCCGGGGGTTTCGGCGTCGGCAAGACCACCCTGGTAGGCACGGTGAGCGAGGTCCGCCCGCTGCGCACCGAGGAGGTCCTGACCGACGCCGGCGCCGACGTGGACGACCTGCGCGGCGTCGAGCGCAAGACGACCACGACGGTCGCCATGGACTTCGGCCGCCTGACCTTCTCCGGTGGCATCCGGCTCTACCTCTTCGGGACGCCCGGCCAGGAACGCTTCTGGTTCATGTGGGACCGGATCGCCTACGGGGCCGTAGGCGCCGTCGTCCTCGTGGACACCCGGCGGCTTGCGACCGGCTTCTCCTCCATCGACTTCTTCGAGCAGCGCCGGATCCCGTTCGTCGTCGCCGCGAACCGCTTCGATGGCGCCCGCCACTACACCGTCGAGGAGATCCGCGACGCGGTGGACGTCGACCCGCACGTCCCCGTCCTGCTGTGCGACGTGCGCCGCCCGGAGGACGCGAAGGGCGTCCTCATCACCCTGGTCGAGCACGCCGTCCAGGCATCCGAAGATCAGCCCTTGCGGCGCGCGTCACCCTGAGCGGCCCACACCGGGATCGGCTGCCCGGCGTCCGGCAGCCCGATCACCGCCACGGCGGCCAAACGCGTTTTCGCATTTCAGGGCCGCCTTCTTGGGAGGAGAGTGACAAACTCGGCCGAGGTTGTGCGCATAAAGGTGACTTCTTGGCGAGTGCTCCCCCGGTCATTCTTTCTGGGGAACGGAGGTCACCGTGAGCGAGCAAGCGGAACTGGCGGTCATCTCTCCGGCGATGCTCCCGCCCCTGCGGTCCGAAGAAAGGATGCGTCCCTATCTGCGGTCCGTGGGAGAGGAGATGACCAGGGAGATCGAGAGACTTCTCCCCGAGTATTTCCGGACCTCCTCCGGCCGGCATGAGCGGGCGCGCCGGGACGCTCACGAAACGGTCCGGCATTTCGTCGACTCCGTCCTGTCCCCGGCGACGGACTGGCGGCCTCTAAGGGAGATCTATGCCAGGGTCGGAGCACACGAGGCCCGAGCGGGTCGGAGCCTGGACGGGCTTCATGCCGCGATCCAGTCCTGCGGGCAGGTGGCCAGCCGCCGGTTCATCCGGGACACCCGACGGCACGGTTGGTCGCTGCGCGTTCTGGAGCACCTGAACGATTCCCTGTTCCTGTTCCTGGAGGAGATCGCGAGTGCCGCCGCGCGAGGGCATGCCTCAGTGCGGGAGAACGCCGTCAGCAACGAAGAGCAGTGCCGCCGCCGGCTGCGCGATCTACTCGTCGCCGACCCTCCCTGCGCACAAGAGGTCGTCACACGGCTGATCGCGCCGGCCGGCTGGTGCGAGCCGCGCACCATCGCGGCGGTCGCCCTGCCGCCCCAACCTGAGGGGGCCAAGCCGTTCTTGCCGCCGACCGTGCTCGCGGACCTGACAGCCGACCAGCCGTACCTGGTGGTGCCGGACCCCGACGGCCCGCGGAACAGGTCGGATCTCCTGAAACTCCTCAATGGACACGTGGCGGCCATCGGCCCCACGGTCGGCCTCACCGAGGGCGCCATGTCCCTACGCTGGGCGCGGTACCTGCTGGAGCTGATGAACGAAAATCTCGTCGATGCCACGGGGCCGGCGCGGTGCGCCGATCACATTCCGCTGATCGTCGCCCATCAGGGCGGCGACCTGCTGCGGCTGGTGGTGGACGGCCACCTCCGCCCCCTGATGTCGATCCCGCCGGCCCGGAGATCGGTCCTGGCCCGCACACTGCTGGAATACATCAAATGCTCCGGCAACGCGGTGGCCACGGCCGAGCGCCTCGATATCCACGAGCAGACGGTGCGCTACCGCATTCGCAGGCTCGAAACGATTCTCGGAGAAGTGCTGCCTCAACCGGACCGGCACGCCGAGACCCTGCTGGCGCTTCTCCTAGCGGTGGAGGGCGGTTACAGGCTGGAGCCGTTTCTGGCCAGCCACACCCGCAGGGCCACCAGATAGTCGAGCCGAAGCCGCGGGTCGTGGATATCGGACCCGAAGATCTCTTCCAATTTGCGAATCCGATAGCGCACCGTCTGCGGGTGGATGTGCAGCCGGGCCGAGACCTCCGTGGCGTTGAAGTGGCACTCCAGGCAGGCGAAGAGCGTCTCGCCCAGCGCGCGCCGCGACACCAGCCGGACCTTCTCCAGGGGTGCCAGGCGGGTGGCCATGGCGTGGTCCGCCAGCGCGCCATCCTGCATGATCATGATGACCGAGAGGTGGTCGTCCACGAAGATCGGACTGTCACCGGGGATCAATGACCGGTGGGCGAGGTCGAGGGCCTGCCGGGCCCAGCGCAGCGAATCCGCGACCTCGGTCACAGCGACCGCCGGGCCGACGGCAGCCCTCAGGCCGCGCAGCGCCGCGCGCACTGCCGCGCGGCGGCCCGGCCCCCCGGGGTCGGAGACGATCAGGCAGGGCACATCGAGATGCAGGCCGTTCAGCACATCGGGCGGAAACCCGGTGGGTGCCGCCTCGGTATCTCCCCGGAGGTGGACGGCGATCGCCGCCAGCGTCTTCGGCAGCGGCCAGCCCGCCCGGTCGGCCGCTTCCTGGATCGCCTGCGGATGCGGGGTCTTGGCGACGAGCAGCTCCGTCAGGTGGCGCAGGCGGCGCTGCCGCTCACTGCCTGCCCGGGCCTCGTGCAGGGCGTACCCCTCGGCCACCGCCTCGGTGAGCCGGTCATGGTAGGAGAAGAGTGCCTGCGTGAGCTGGGCCATGCCGCTCGGCGCCGCGATGATGCCCATCTTCTCGCACTCATCGGTCAACTTGTTGACCGCAACACCGGCGCCTATGCGCAGTGCCGTCTGGAACGGCTCCAGGGTGCGTCCCTCTCTGGCCTCGCCGACTCCCACCTCGACCATGAAGTTCAGGAGTTCGGTGGACGGCGTCCGGTTGTCGATCATGAGGTCCATGAAGTGGCCGATGATCCATTCGACGGTCTGGCCCAGCAGCTCGGCGTACCGGGGCTCGTCGGGGCGGACGAATTCGGGCAACTGCCGCTCGATCTCACGTACGGATTCCTGCGCGACCTCGGGGACGAAACGGCGCAGCCGGGTCGCGGCGACCAGCATCTCGCCGCCGAACTCCTCGATCTCGATGCGTTCGCTGGACGAGGAAGCCACGGTCACGTGAGTCCTTTCCGCCACAACCTCCACGTGCGCGCAATGGTAATCCAGGTCACATCTCATCGGCAGCCGCGAGCCCGGCCGCGGGCGATCTCCGGACGACCGAAACGCGGGTCGCGCCGGTGGACCCACCGGCGCGACCCGCGCGTGCTCGGTCTCAGACTCTGCGTGCTCCGATGGAGGCCATGAGGTCGGGCCAGATCGCGGTGCCGACGCGGATCCAGGCGGGCCAGTTGTGGCGGCCGTCGCCGTAGAGATCGGCCGTGTAGGGGACGCCCAGCTGGTCGAGCCGGTCACGGAAGGCGACGTTCGTCCTGCCGACCACCTCCTCACCGATCAGGCCGATGTCCCAGGAGTCCGACGGGGGATCACCTGGGCCAGGCTGACCGGTGGTGCCCGATGAGAAGAAGACCTTCGTTCCACGCAGGGCCGCGGCGAGCTCGAGGGGATCGCGCTTCCTCCAGTTGGCGTCGTGCAGCACGGGAATCCCGTACATGCCCATCGGGTCCTGGCCGTTGATGGAGTTGGTGAGCACGATCAGCGACGGCATGCCCGGCATGCGGAGGGACAGCACCCCGCTGAGCGAGGCCACGTGGGTGAACATGCCGGGGAACAGCGCGGCGTAGGTGACGGCTCCCTGCCCGCCGGCGGAGTTGCCGATCGCCGCGCGCGTGGTGCTCGCGTGATAGTTGCGCTCGACGAGCTGCATGACCTCCTGGGTGTGGAAGGTCTGCCACTTGGGTCTGCCGCCCAGGCCGTAGTTGTACCAGTCGGTGAAGCCGCCGTTGGAGGCCTCGGGCATCACGACGATGGCGTCGTACTCCGCGGCCCACGCCTCGATGTCGGTGTTCCGGGTCCACGAGGTGTAGTCGTCCCGCCCGCCGTGGTAGGCGTACAGCACGGGCCAGGTCCGGGTGGTGCCGCTCTGCCAGTCCACCGGCAGCAGGATCCGGACCTTGACCGATCTGCCCAGCGCTGGGGACTGGACGGTGATGTCCATCTGGGTGGCGCTCTGCCACGTCTCGGCGGTGATCCTCGCACCTGAATCGGAGGGCATGAACGCGGCTCTCGTTCCGGCCGCGACGGGCATGGCCGTCCCGCCGCCGACCAGTGCGACCAGGAGCAGGACGCGGCCCACGAGCGAGTTGAAGGGAACCCAGAGGGAACGACGACTTGATCGTTGCATCATCTACTCCGCAAGGTGCGCGGACGGGTGGCGCGCGACTGGAAGCGAGTGTGCTCGTGTACCGGATGTGGCGATATGTGGCCGGGTGAGCAGTGGCGGCTCAGCTCGCCGTGCATGACCAGCGAGTAGCCCGCCTGCCTACGCCGCCCCGATGAGGGCGTTGCCGACGTCCTCCTGCCCGGGCGCACGGCCCGTGCCGCCGGGCTGATGAAGCCGTGACCACGTGTGGAGCAGGAACATCACTTCCAGCCGGTGCTCCGGGTCGCAGGGCAGCGGACCGAGGAGCTGCTCCAGCCTCCTGATCCGGTAGCGGACCGTCTGCTCGTGGACGACGAGTCGTTCCGCGGCCGCGACGGCGTTGTCCCGGTTCTCCATGTAGACCAGCAGGGTCCGCACCAGTGGGTCCCGGCGCTGCGGAGGCAGGTCGAGCAGCGGCGCCAGCCGTTCGCGCATCGCCACCCCGAGCAGTTCCTCGCTCATCACGCCGGCCAGGATGGGGACGTGGTCGAGGCAGCGCACCGTCCCCTTGGCCGGGAGGACGCCACGCTCGACGAGTGCGAGGGTGCGCCGTGCCCAGCGAAGAGACATCCCGGCCTCGGTGATCCCCGCGGTCGGGCCGACGGCCGCGCTCGAGTCCCCTACGAGCGAGTCGACGAGGTGGTCGCGGCCGGGCCCGTCGGGATCGGGGACGATCAGATAGGGCTCGGCGCAATGCCAGTGCGCCAGCACCTCGGGCGGCAGGATCGGCACCGGCTGGTCGTCCGGGCGGCGGACCGCCACGGCCGCCAGCGAGCGCGGCACGTCCCATCCGGCCGTGCGCGCCAGGTCGGTGATCGCATCCCGGCTGGCATGCGGTTCCATGATCAGCAGGTCCCGGAGCCGGGACCGGGCGCGCTCCCGTTCGGTGGCCATGACCTGCCGGGCGGCGGCGTGCCCGCGGCCCGCCGCCGCGGCGATCCGCTCCAGGAACACGAACAGTGACTCGGTGATATGGCCGAGGGTGTCCAGGTTCCAGGCCAGCCGCCGGGCGTCCTGGATGAACCGGCGGCAGGCGACCTGACCGCAGACCCGGATCGAGGTCTGCAAGCCCTCCAATCCGCGCCCTTTACGCGCCTCGTAGGCACCGATCTCGGCGAAGATCTCGGCCACCTCGTCCCATGACGTCTCGGGCCGGCCGATGGCTTCGATGAAGGCGCCCACGGTCTGTTCCACCACCCACCGCATCCGCTGCCCGTACCGGCTCTCCTCGGGCCGGGCGTACTCGGGCACCAGGGCCTGGATCTCGCGGACCATCTCCGCCGCCGCGCTCTCCAGATGGGGCCGCAGGGCCAGGGCGATGTCGGGAGACATCCGGGTCAGCGGAGCGCTCCCGCCTGGTCCGGGAATGCGCGCAACCACACGTTCCTCCTGAAGCTCGTCCCCGATGACTACGGCTGCCCCACAGGCTCGGCCGCAGAAGGGCGCCTTTCTAGCCGGAGGAAGATAAATCGGATGAACGGCTCATCAGTTTCCGCGCAATGTGTGCGTCCGGCCGACGATCACCCCTCTTCGTCGGGCAGCCGGCGGGCCGGCACCCGGTAGGTGTTGGAGCGCGGCCCGCGCTTGATCAGCGGGGCCGGCGGCTGATCGGCCGACGCGGCGGCGAACATGGCCGGCCCGGCCGCCAGATAGACCCCGGTGCGCAGGGCGCTCCGCTCTCGCACGTGGCACTCCGACCGCCAGGGTTCGGCGGGATCGGGACGACGCGGTGCGTCGGCATTGTTCCGTACGTCGCCAAGTAAGGCTGGGCGCAGGCGGCGGCGATCACTGCGGCCGCCGCCAGACCTCGTCCCGTCGGCGCCCGCGCAGAGCCAGCGCCACCATTGCGCTCAGCGTGGTAAGCCCGATGATGTTCCCGCTCAAGTAAATGGGCTGTGCACGGGGGCATCCGAGGGCGGCAGCGTCCGTAGCCGGGCCGTCCGGGTTCTCCGCCACACGGCATCGGCGACCAGGTCGGCCGCGGTGAGGAGAAGGATGGATCGACGTCGCATGGGGTCCCTTCGCAGGCGGAGCGGTGCGGAAACCCGATTCGGGATCCGAGGTGCCTGCGATGGTCGGCCGCTCTTCCCATACCAGACATAAGGTCATCGGCAAGTTCACGAACCGCGGGGCTCACTCGTCCGTGTATGCGGCGGCGATCGACCTCGCTCGCGGGAAGGCGACATCCCCCGCTGACAAAGAAGCGGGAGCGGATTAAGCGACTTCCGCAAAGCGCGGCACATCAGACTTTCCCACAC
>NZ_JBIMPP010000063.1:0-45956 GCF_043906805.1 Actinomadura sp. SCN-SB
CAATCAAGCACGCCGCCGCTGGCGGCGTCGGCGGATGGCCGCCGCGGCGCCGATGGCGGCGACGGTGGCTCCGGCGGCGGTGGCCATGGTGGCTTCGCGGCCGCCGACGCGGCGTCCCACGACGGCGTGGCGGCCGGCGGTCTCCTCCAGGAGGACGCGGAGCGCGCCGGCGTTGTCGTGGGCGGGTTTCCAGCCGGCGGCGCGGAGCCTGGCGCAGTCGACGACCCACGGGTAGGCGACGTAGCGCAGGTCGGTCGCGGGCGCCGGGGTCATGCCGAGGCGGTGCAGGCGCTGCGCCATGCCGAAGGTGAGGGCGGCGGGCAGTTCGAAGCCGCGCTTGCCGGTGATCGCGGACACCTCGTCGGCGCCGAGCCAGCCGTCGGAGCCGACGGCGATGGGGCCGGTCAGGCCCTCGGTGACGATCAGTTCGAGGGCGGAGGCCAGGTCCTCGATGTGGCAGAACTGCCAGCCGGGGGTGCTGCCCTTGACCGACAGCAGCCGGGGCGCCTCGAAGTGCCGGGTGATCACGGTGTCCACTCCGGGTCCGACCAGGGCGGCCGGGCGGACCACGGTGACGTCGACGCCGGGGTGGGTCAGGGCGGCGCCGGCGGCCAGTTCCTCGATCTCCACGTAGTCGCCGGCGATGCTGGTGTCGGCCTCGGCGAGCAGCGGGGCGTCCTCCGCGAGCGGGACGGGGTTGTCGGGCCCGGCCCCGTACACCATGGCGCTGGTGACCAGGATCACCCGCCGTACCCGGGCCGCGGCGGCGGCGGTGACCACGGTCTGCGCTCCCCGCACGTTGTGGGTACGGCGCTCGCGCGGGTCCAGTTCGGGGGAGCTGAGGAGGTCCAGGTTGACGATCACGTCCACGTCCGAGAGCCGGTTGGACAGCAGGGGGTCCCGGATGTCGGTCACCCGCCACGTGACGTTCGGTACGTCGCCGCGGTGGTCGTCGATCGCGACGACCTTGCGGATCTCCTCGCGCCCGGCGAGCCCGGCGGCCAGCAGCCGGCCCGCGCCGGTGGCCGCGCCGGTGACGGCCACGACCGGGCCCTGTCTACGCCCAGGGCGAACCTTGCCCGTTGCCACGGAGGTGCCCCCTTCCTTGTGTTCGCGACTTCGCCGGGACCGGCTAACGTTGCGGATATGAGCCCATCATGCATCCCAGGGGCGAACCGATGAGCGATACCCCGTTCGGCTTCAACCGTCCCGGCGACGGTGATGACGACAAGGACAAGCCCCAGGATCCATTCAAGGCCATGGGCGGCGACATGCGGCAGTTCGCCGACATGCTCCACCGTTTCGCCGACATGATCGGCAGCCAGGGTGCGCCCGGCGCCGGTGGCGGCCCCCTGAACTGGGATCTGGCCAAGAACATAGCCCGTCACTCGGTGGCGGAGCAGGGTGACCCCTCTGTGGTGGACGCCGAGCGGCGGCAGGTCCAGGAGGCTCTGCGGCTGGCCGACCTGTGGCTGGACGAGGGCACCACCCTGCCCGCGGGCATCCGGAACCCTGAGGCGTGGAGCCGTTCGGAGTGGATCGAGCGGACGCTGCCGGTGTGGTCGAAGGTGTGCGACCCGATCGCGTCCCGCATGGTCGAGTCGATGGGCGGCGCGCTGGGCTCGGGTGAGATCCCGCCGGAGATGCAGGCGATGGCCGGTCCGCTGATCGGCATGGTGAAGCAGATGGCGGGCGCGATGGTGGGCGGCCAGGCGGGGCAGGCGCTGGGCGCGCTGGCCCGTGAGGTGGTGGGCTCGTCCGACGTGGGCCTGCCGCTGGCGCCGGACGGCGTGGGCGCGCTGCTGCCGGCCGGTGTGGAGGCGTTCGGCGAGGGCCTGGAGCTGTCCGAGGATGAGGTGCGGCTCTATCTGGCGCTGCGGGAGGCCGCGCACCAGCGGCTGTTCGCGCACGTGCCGTGGCTGCGGTCCCACCTGCTGGGGGCGGTGGAGGACTACGCCCGCGGCATCACGGTGGACCTGTCCGGCATCGAGCGGGCGATCCAGGGCCTGGATCTCAGCAATCCCGAGGCGATCCAGCAGGCGCTCGGCAACGAGCTCCAGTTGACGCCCGAGGAGACCCCGCAGCAGAAGGCCGCGCTGATCCGGCTGGAGACCACGCTGGCGCTGGTCGAGGGCTGGGTCGACACGGTCGTCAACGAGGTGGCCCGCGACCGGCTGCCGGGTTCGGTGAAGCTGGCCGAGGCGGTGCGGCGGCGCCGCGCCACCGGCGGCCCCGCCGAGCGGACGTTCGCGACGCTGGTGGGCCTGGAGCTGCGGCCGCGGCGGCTGCGCGAGGCGGGCGCGCTGTGGCGTTCGCTCACCGAGCTGCGCGGCGTGCAGGGCCGTGACGCCGTCTGGGGTCACCCGGACCTGCTGCCGAACGCCGAGGACCTGAACGATCCCGAGGGCTTCCTGCACGGCAAGGACGAGATCGAGGGTCTGTCCGATCTGGACATCTCCGCGCTCACCGAGGAGCGGGGCGACGAGAGCGGCGGCAAGGGCGATGACGAGCCCGGCGGTGACGGCCCGGAGCCCCGCGCGTGAGGTCGCGGACGGGTTACTCGCGCGTTCCCGGTTGCCGTTTCGAGCCGGCCACCGCGTCCGCGCTGGTCAGGCGCGAGGTGGCGGGGGCCGGGCTGTGCTGGCAGCGTCCCAGTGACCAGGAGCGGCGCCGCATGCACCGGGCGGCCTCTCACTACCCGAGGGTCCGCCGCGTATGACCTCTGGCTCGTCCCTGTACGCGGACGTCGTGAACGTCCTGACCGAATGGCGGGCGCCCTCCCCTGACCAGGAGCGCCTGCGCCAGGACTATCTGCGCCATCTGGAGGCGCACCCGGACGGCGTGTGGCGTGAGTGCGTCCCGGGGCACATCACGGCCAGCACGCTTGTCGTGGACGACGCGCGCGCGAACGTCCTGCTGACCCTGCACAGCAAGATCGGGGCGTGGTTGCAGCTGGGCGGTCACTGTGAGCCCGAGGACGCGACCCTGGCCGACGCGGCGTTGCGGGAGGCGACCGAGGAGTCGGGCATCGAGGGGCTGCGGCTGTATCCCTTCCCGGTGCAGCTCGACCGGCACCGGGTGCGCTGCCATCCGGAAGGGTCGTGGCATCTGGACGTGGAGTTCGTGGCGCTGGCCCCGCCGGGCGCGGTCCCCGCGATCAGCGACGAGTCCGACGACCTGCGCTGGTTCCCGATGGACGCCCTTCCCGACCCGGGCGACGAGGTCGTCCGGCGCCTGGCCGGTCACGTCCGCCGTCTGACGGGCCGCCTCACGAGCTGAGCGGGTGGCCTTCCAGCAGGGCCCTGGTGTTCTCCCAGCCTTCGAGGCCGGGGTCGAGGACGCCGAGGTCGGAGCGCGTCCGCAGCCGGTGCCAGGCGGGGCCCTGGGGCACCTGTCCCGGGCGTGGCGCGGCGGCGCGGAGGCGGGCGAGCGCGTCGGGCGTGTCGAGATCGACGTCCGCGAGGGCGGCGTCCAGCCAGGGGGGCGGCGGCAGCCGCGCGGCCAGGGCCACCAGCCCGTCCGGGCCGCCGGGTCCGCGGGCCTGGCAGGCGGACGCGGGCGCGGAGCCCAGGGCGCGGAACAGCTTGCCGATCAGCAGCGGCGGGAGGTCGGGGGCGTCCCCGGCCAGCAGCACGGCCTCCTTCGCGCCCAGCGCGCCCAGGGCGGCGAAGGCCGCGGCGAGGCCGCGTTCCCGGACGATCGGGGTGCCCGGCCAGGTGATCGCCTCGGCGTCGGGCTGGTCCGGTGGGTCCAGGACGAGGGCGGGCGTGACCAGGTCGAGCCCGGCCGCGACCTCGTAGGTGTCCTCCAGCAGGGCGAGCCGGAACTCCTCGGGGTCGATCCCGGGGGGGCTCAGCGGATCCCCTGAGGACGGGTCCGCGGAAGGCCGCCTCGCGGAGGACAGGACTGCGACGAAACGGGTGATGCCGCCGGTCACCCGGCGACCCCGTGGCGGTACTCGGGAGGCAGGTCGTCGCCCGCGTCCCCGGCCGCCAGGTCCCCCTCCATGGGGAGGTGGGCCGCGGCGGCGACGCCTTCGAGATAGCCGCGGGCCCGCTCGGCCTTGGGGTAGTTGCCCACCAGCTTCCAGAAGTCCGCCCCGTGCCCCGGGACGATCAGATGGGCCAGCTCGTGGACCAGCACGTAGTCGACCACCCACGGCGGCATGCCGCGCAGCCGGGTGGAGAGCCTGATGGTGCCGTCGTCCGGTGTGCACGAGCCCCAGCGGGTGCGCTGGTTGCCGACCCAGCGCACGCTCGCGGGCATGGCGCGTCCGCCGAGGTGGCGCCGGGACAGCTCGCGCGCCCTGGCCTCCAGATCGGCGTCGGACGGCCGGCGACGGCGTTCCCGCTCCTCAAGCCGCTCGAGGATGGTCGCGATCCACTGCTCCTCCTCGGCCTTGCTCAGCCGGGAGGGGAGCATCACGACGACCTTGTCCCCATCGCGATACGCGGACACCGTCCGCCGGCGTCGGTTGCTACGGCGGACCTCAACGTTAGGGGGCACGCCAGAACCGTACCCAAAAATTTGCTTCCTCCACAGGGGGTGTTGGGAGTTTTTGCAGGTCAACCCCATTGTTTTCCACCGTCCCCAGAGAGTTTCCACAGAGTCTTCGCACGGTTTCCACACCAACACCCCGACCCGTCCCCAGGGATCTCCACACCCTGTCCACAACCCCGCGTTGACCGTGGCGGCGGCCGCTCCTACCGTCGAGGTCACGATGGCTCCGCGCCGTCGGGGACCGCCTCGAAGGGGAAGGGAGGCGGGTCCCGGCGGCCCGGGGCCTGTTCGCTTTTACCCGCCGCTCGCGCGGGTACCGTCGGGGCTGGACCGTCGAGCCGGCACGCGTGTCCGTGCCGGGAGACAGGGGTGATCGAGGTGGCCGGCCAACGGCGGCGGGCGAGCGGCACGGGTGCCGAGACCGCGCCGGAGATCCTGGAGACACCGGACGGGCGGCGGCTGGGCACGCCGCCCCGGTCCGTGGCGTCCCAGGCGGGCGGCGGGCTCGCCGGGGCGGTGGCGGGCGGTGTCGCGGGCCGGGCGCTGCGGCCGGTGGCGCGCCGCGCGGCCCGGCGGTACGGGCTGCCCGCCGACGCCCTGGTGCGCGGCATCGACATCGCCGTCCCGATCGTGCTGTCGGTGGCGATGACCCGCCTGGCCAGGCGCCGCGCCCGCGCCAGGGCGGGCATGATCGCCACCGGCGGGTTCTCGGACGAGCCGCCCGGCCCCGTCCCGCTCTGACCCTCCGCTCCGGCGAGCCGGGCGCTATTCGCCGGTGAAGACGGGGCGGCGCTTCTCGCGCTGGGCGGTCAGCCCCTCCACCATGTCCTTCGACGCCATCGTGATCGGCTGGGCGAGGGACTCCCAGCGCAGTGCCGACTCCAGGTCCGGGTGGCCGCCGTTGGACAGCGCCACCTTGGTGAGCCGGGTCGCGATGGGCGCCTGGGCGGCGATCCGGGCGGCCACGTCCAGCGCCTCCTGGAGCACCCGCTCGCGCGGCACCGCCCGGTTGATCAGCCCGTAGGACTCGGCCTGGGTGCCGGTGACGGACCGTCCGGTGAACAGCAGCTCGCGGGCCAGCGGCAGGCCCGCCACCTCGGGCAGCAGCCAGGTCGTGGCCATGCCGGGGTGCAGCCCGAGCGAGGTGAACGGGACGGCGAGCTTGGCGTCGGCGGCCGCGTACCGGAGGTCGCAGGCCAGCGCGAGGGAGAGACCCGCGCCGATCGCGTGCCCGTTGACGGCGGCGATGGTGGGCACCTCCAGCGCGCGGATCCCCAGCCAGGTCCGGTAGAACTCCAGCATCCGGTCGCGCAGGGCGGGGACGGCGACGGCGTTGCCGTCCGCCAGCCAGGACAGGTTCCCGCCCGAGGTGAAGGCGCTGCCGGCGCCGGTGACGACGACGCAGCGCAGCTTGTCGTCGGCGCGCAGGCCGGCGATCGCCTCCTTCCAGGCGGCGGTCATCTCGTCGGACATGGCGTTGCGCCGGTCGGGGTCGTTGAGGGTGATGACGGCGACCCCGTCCGGTCGGCGTTCCAGCAGGACGGGGGCGGCCTCGGGGGATGGCGTGGGCGACGACTCGTGCGGCATGGCCCGCACGCTACCGTGCGCCCGTCCGGGAGCTCCTACCACAGTGCCCGCAAGCCCGCCAGCGAGGTGAGAAAGCGCACACTTACCGGGTCGTCGCAGGTCGGGCGGGCGCGGTGAGACAACATCGATAGGTTGTTTCGCACGCGTATGGCGAGAACGGCGACCGATCGCCGACAATGGTCGTCGTGAGCGATCTCCCCCGCCGCGCCGTGACGCGGTCAGCGAAGCTGGCGTCCCTCCCCCTCGGTTTCGCCGGGCGCACGGCACTCGGCGTGGGCAAGCGCACCTTCGGCCGGTCCGCCGAGGCGGTGGCCATGGAGATCCAGCAGCGCACCGCCGAGCAGCTGTTCACCGTGCTGGGCGAGCTCAAGGGCGGGGCGATGAAGCTCGGCCAGATGCTGTCGATCTTCGAGGCCGCGCTGCCGCCGGAGATCGCCGGCCCCTACCGGGCCACCCTCACCAGGCTCCAGGAGGCCGCGCCGCCGCTGCCGGCCACCGTCGTCCACCGCGTGCTGGCCGAGGGGCTCGGCGAGGACTGGCGCGACCGGTTCACCTCGTTCGAGGACGAGCCCTCCGCCGCCGCGTCCATCGGCCAGGTGCACCGCGCGGTCTGGGCGGACGGCCGCGAGGTCGCGGTCAAGATCCAGTACCCGGGCGCGGGCAAGGCCCTGATCAGCGACTTCAACCAGCTCGCGCGGCTGGCCAGGCTGTTCGCCGTGCTGATGCCCGGCCTGGACGTCAAGTCGGTGCTGGCCGAGCTGAAGGAACGGGTGGCCGAGGAGCTCGACTACACCGTCGAGGCCGCCTCGCAGACCGCGTTCCGGGAGGGGTTCCCGCCCGGCGACCCCGACTTCGTCATCCCCGAGGTGATCGCCCAGTCCGGCGACGTGCTGGTCACCGAGTGGATCGACGGGACCCCGCTGTCGAAGATCATCAGCTCCGGCGACCAGGACGAGCGCGACCACGCCGCCCTGCTGTACTGCCGGTTCCTGCTGTCGGGGCCCAAGCGCGCCGGACTGCTGCACGGCGACCCGCACCCCGGCAACTTCCGGATCATGGCGGACGGGCGGCTGGGCGTGCTGGACTTCGGCGCCGTCGACCGGATCCCCGAGGACTTCCAGCACCGGATGGGGCGGCTGCTGCGGATCGGCACCATGGCCGACATCGACGAGATCGAGGACGCGCTGCGCAACGAGGACTTCATCCGCGAGGGCGTGGAGATCGACGCCGAGGCGCTGCAGTCCTTCCTGGCACCGATCACCGAGCCGTTCGTCACCGACTCGTTCACGTTCTCCCGCGAGTGGCTGCGGGACATGGCGGCGCGGGTGACCGACCTGCGTCCCACCAACGTCGTCCGCCAGCTCAACCTGCCGCCGGAGTACGTGATCGTCCACCGTGTCCTGTCGGCGGGCACGGGAGTGCTGTGCCAGCTCGAATGCGAGATCCCCGCCCGCGCGGAGTCGCTGCGCTGGGTGCCCGGCTTCGCCGAGGACGAGCCGGCCGGCTGACCGCCGCCGCGATGACCGGCCCTTGACGTGATGGGGCCCCGCGCGCTGGTGAGACGCGCGGGGCCCGGTGTGGTCGCGTGCCCGGCGAGGGGGTCGCCGGGCACGCGCCCGGATGCCCGCCGGGAGGCCACTCGCCCGCCAAACCATCCAAGAAGGGCGGGGCGGCCTGCTACCGCGCGGGACTAACGGACGTGCCGGGTCGTGTACTGAGCGGCCGTCACGTTGTACTGGACGGGGGCCGAGGTGGGGGCGAGCAGGACGCGCCTGACGCGGGCACTCCGCGTCCTGGCGTCCCGGCGGGCTCGCCGCAGCACGCGCACGCGCTGCGCCAGTCCCTCCTCGGATTCCGGAATCCGGCCCCTGAACAGGTCATGGCCGAGCAAGGTCATGTCGTGGTCTCCGGTGGCGCGGGGGCGCGGCCCCTGTGCGGGGACCGCGCCCCCGGTTTCCTTGTCGGTCGTCGGTACGACGGTGGCCATCGAGGGCCTCACACGCTCACTTCGTCGGGGAGCGGGTTCTTACGCGGACGTCCACGCGGACGCTTGCGCGGCACGATCACGCCGCGGACGAACAGCTCCCCGCCCCAGACGCCCCAGGGCTCCTTGCGCTCGAGAGCGCCGGCGAGGCATTCCTTACGGAGCGGGCACTCCAGGCACAGGGCCTTGGCGAGCTCGACGTCGGCGGGAGCCTCGGCGAAGAAGAGCTCCGGGTCGGTACGGCACGGAAGCGTGAGGTCCTCCTCGCTTACTGCGAGAGCCCCCTGCATCACAGTCACCCTTGTTCCTCTCGTTGGTTCGCAACGGATGTGTCGGTGGGTCTTCCGGGCAAAGAAAGAGGCCGCGGATCCGGTGTCGGGATCCGCGGCCTGGGGGCTTTCCGGCGTAAATCTAAACCGGTCGCCTCCAGGAGTACGGACCCGAGTCGCCCTTCACGGAAGTGGCGTCCACGTGGGCCGTGGCCGGAGCGATGAGCGCGTCGTCCTCCAGGTGCGCGAAGACACTGCGCCCCAGCTCACGCTGGACTGGCCGCTGGCCACGCGAGACACACCGGCCCCGCAGGACGCGCGGTGCCGGGCCGGACAGGCCGGCCTCGTACCGCTGCGCGGGCCACATGGCGTCGCCGTCGCCATACCTGGCCAAGCCGATCAGGGGCGTGCTGCCAGGGCGGGCGGCGGCGGTCCAGCTCGCGGCCGATTCGGGCTTCACAGTGCTCACCGGGCTGCACACCACCTTCCTGGCTACTCGTGGCCGGCCGACGGATCCATGATCCACACGGCCGGACCGGCTGAATGCTCGCATCGAGCGTACGGGGACTTCCGCAAACCAATCAAGGTATTTTTGACCTGCGGTTTTGTGGGCGAGTTCACCTCTTGCGAGCCGAACCCGCGCCCTGTGACGCGCGTCCAATACAAGGATGGCAGCGCCATGAAGGCGGCGCCTCCTCCCGGGGAACGAGTTCCACTCGATATTCGCCGACATGCGCCCCACGAGAAATACCGTCCGGCATACACCTGGGTATCCGGATCGGTCAGTCCTTGGTGCGGATGAGCCCTTCCTGCATGACCGAGACCACGAGTTCGCCCGACCGGGTGAAGACCTGACCGCGGGCGAGGCCGCGCGCGCCGCCCGCGAACGGGGTGTCCTGGTAGTAGAGCAGCCATTCGTCGGCGCGGAACGGCCGGTGGAACCACATCGCGTGGTCGAGGCTGGCCCCCATCGTCCGCCGGTCGCCCCAGGCCAGCCCGTGGTTGAGCAGGACGGTGTCGAGCAGTGTCAGGTCGGAGGCGTACGTCATCAGGCAGACGTGCAGCAACGGGTCGTCGGGCAGTTCGCCGTCCACCCTGAGCCACACCTTGGACTCGGGCGTGGCCAGGGACGGGTCCTCGGCCGCCTCCCAGGTGAGCGGCGTGGCGTGCCGGACGTCGAAGGGACGCTGGTGGACGAACTCGGTGGCCCCGGTCTCACCGAAGATCGGCCTGAGCCGTTCCAGGGACGTGGGCAGCGTCTCGGGCGGCTCGACCTCGGGCATCGCCGCCTGGTGCGACGGCCCCTCCTCGACGATCTGGAAGGAGGCGGACATGACGAAGATCGCCTTCCCCTGCTGGATCGCCGTCACGCGCCGGGTCGTGAACGACCGCCCGTCCCGCACCCGGTCGACCGTGTACACGATCGGGACGAGCGGGTCCCCGGGCCGGATGAAGTAGGCGTGCAGCGAGTGCACGGGCCGGTTCACCGGCACCGTCCGGCCGGCCGCCACCAGCGCCTGCCCCGCGACCTGACCGCCGAAGACCCGCTGGCGTCGCTCCTCGGGGCTACGCCCCCGGAAGATCTCATGCTCGATCTGCTCAAGATCGAGAAGATCCAGCAGCGCCTTCAATGACTCCTTCACGGCCGCCAGTCTCCCAAACCCCACCCCCACCCACACCACACCCCCTCAACCGGATCCGCCAATCCCTCAACCCGGCCGCACCACACCTCCTCAACCCAGCGCCCCTCGATCTCCCAGTCCGGCGTGACGCGGCCCCCTAGCCCAGGCCACCACGGCCCAAGCTCGGGGCTCTGCGGCCCCTCAGCCAGGCGTGCTGCGGCTCCTCAGCCTCGGCGCACCACCACCTCCCGGTCCCGTGTGAGGCGGCCTCTCAGCTCGGCGCGCCTCACCTTTCAACCTGGCACGTCACGGGCTCTCAGCTTGGTGCGACGTGGACTCTTAGGTGGGGTGTGGCGGCTTCTTGGGGACCACGGTTCCTCGGTTGGGGTGGGCTGGGCTTCCGGGGTGGTGGCGGTGGCCTCTCAGTTTGGGGTGGCTCCGGTGCAGAGGGCTAGGACGGGCTTGGCGTAGCGGTCCAGTTTGACTTTGCCTACTCCTGGGATCGCGGCCAGGTCTTCGAGGGTCTCGGGCGAGCGTTCGGCTATGGCCTGGAGGGTGGCGTCGGTGAAGACGACATAGGCGGGGATCCTCTGTTCGGCTGCGACCTTGGCGCGCCACTCCTTGAGGGCCACCAGCAGCTCTTCGTTGAGCTGGGCGGGGCAGTCTTCGCAGCGTCCCAGTTTGCGTTCGATGGCGGCGGTGAGGGGGCGGCCGCACACGCGGCAGGGCTGGGGCCCTCTCGTGGTGCGCCGCTGCGCGCGTTCGGCGCGGGCGGGCGTCGGGGTCGTGGTCATGGGCGCGAGGCCGTACAGGAAACGGGACGGACGGCGCCGCCTGGAGCCGCCGGGCGAGCGCGACAGCGCCCAGGAGAGGGTGACATGCTCCCGGGCCCGGGTGATGCCCACGTAGAGCAGGCGGCGCTCCTCCTCGATCTGATCGGGCGTCTCGGCGTAGACGATCGGGAGGGTGCCCTCGACCAGGCCGACCAGGAAGACCGCGTCCCACTCCAGGCCCTTGGCGGCGTGCAGTGAGGCCAGCGTGACGCCTTCGAGCGGCGGGGCGTGCTGGGCGGCGGCGCGTTCCTCCAGCTCGGCGACGAACTCGGGCAGGCCGGCGCTCGGGTCGTCGGCGGCGATGTCCTCGGCGAGCTGGGCCAGCGCGGCCAGCGACTCCCAGCGGGAGCGGACCGCGCCCGTCCCCTCGGGCGGCCGGTCGGTGAAGCCCGCGCCGGACAGGACGTGCCGGACGGTGGCGATCAGCCCGGTGCCGTCGGTCTCGGCGTCGGCGCCGGCGCGGGCGGCGCCGCGCAGCCGGATCACCGCCTCGCGCACCTCGGGGCGCTCGAAGAACCGTTCGGCGCCGCGCAGCACGTACGGGACGCCCGCGGCGGCCAGCGCCGACTCGTACGCCTCGGACTGGGCGTTGATCCGGTAGAGGATCGCGATCTCGCGCGCCGGCACGCCCTCCTCGATCAGCTTGCGGGCCCGGCGCGCCACGTCGTCGGCCTCGGCGACCTCGTCGTCGTACTCGGCGAACACCGGTTCGGGGCCGTCCGGGCGCTGCGCCACCAGCTCCAGGACGCGCCGCCCCGCAGCGCCGCCGGTGGCCTGGCCGATGACGCCGTTGGCGAGCGCGACGACCTGGGGCGTGGAACGGTAGTCGCGGACCAGCTTCACCACCTTGGCGTCAGGGTGCTCGCGGGTGAAGCCGAGCAGGTAGGACGGGCTCGCCCCGGTGAAGGAGTAGATCGTCTGATTGGGGTCGCCGACGACGCACAGGTCGTCGCGGTCGCCGAGCCAGGCGTCCAGCAGCAGCTTCTGCAGCGGGTTGACGTCCTGGAACTCGTCCACGACGAAGTACCGGTACTGCTCGCGGACCTGCGCGGCGACCTCGCGGTGCTCGGTGAGCACGGCGACGGTCAGCTCCAGCATGCCCTCGAAGTCGAGCAGGTTGCGCTCGCGGCGCAGCGTCTCGTACATCGTGTAGATCCGGGCCACGTCGGCCACGTCGGCGGGCAGCTTGCGGGCGGCGGTGGCGACCGCGCCGGCGTAGTCCTCCGGACGGTGCTGGGTGACCTTGGCCCATTCGATCTCGGCCGCGATGTCGCGCAGCTCGCTGCGGCCGAAGGCCAGCCGGCAGGCGCGGGCCGCGTCCGCCACCAGTCCGATCTTGGATTCGATGATCTTGGGGGGCTCGCCGCCCACCACCCGTGGCCAGAAGTAGGACAGCTGCCGCAGCGCCGCCGCGTGGAAGGTGCGGGCCTGGACGCCGGGGGCGCCGAGCCGGTGCAGCCGTGCCCGCAGCTCCCCCGCGGCCCGGTTGGTGAAGGTCACCGCCAGCACCCGCTGCGGCGCCACCACGCCCGTGAGCACGGCGTACGCGATGCGGTGGGTGATCGCCCTGGTCTTGCCGGTGCCCGCGCCCGCCAGCACGCACACCGGGCCCTGCACGGCCTCCGCCACCGCCCGCTGCTCCGGGTCCAGACCCGCCAGAACGCCCTCAGCCAGCATCCCCCCATCCTGGCAGCCCCAGGAGACGGGACGGGCACCCGCCCGCGTCTGTGGATAACCTCGTCCGCGGAATGCGGGACGGCGGCAGGCTGTTGACGCAATCGCCCGGGAGTCCGCATCCGGACATCCGGTCAGGCACCTCACATGAATCGCAGACATCACGACCTGACGGCAACGCCCGTACGGGGACGGCCCCTCTCGGGGACCGCGCACGAAGGAGACGACTCGCCGATGGCCACGCCCACTCCGGACCAGGCGACCGGGCCCACGGGCCCGCTCACCATGTACACCACCACCTGGTGCGGCTTCTGCCGGCGGCTGAAGAGCCAGCTGGCCAGGGACGGCATCGAGATGGTGGAGATCGACATCGAGCGCGACCCCGCGGCGGCGGAGTTCGTGATGAGCGTCAACGGCGGCAACCAGGTGGTCCCCACGGTGGTCGTCGACACGCCGGAGGCCGGGCGGCACGTGCTGACCAACCCCAGCGCCAAGGAGGTCAAGCGCCTCCTGGGCGCGGGGCGCTAGAACGGCGGCATGTCGGGCAGCGGTCCCCCGTACCAGCGGACGATGAGCTGGGCGGCGATGGAGAGCGGCCCGGGTGACACCACCCGGCCGCTCTCGATCGCCCCCTTCAGCTCATCGCGCGTGTACCAGGCCGCGTCCAGGATCTCCTCGGGATCGGGACTCAACTCCTGGGAGCCCTCGGAGCGGGCGAAGAAGCCCAGCATGAGGCTCTGCGGCATCGGCCACGGCTGGCTTCCCATGTAACGGATGTCGCTCACCGTGATGCCGACCTCTTCGCGTACCTCGCGGACGACGGCCTGCTCCAGGGACTCCCCGGGCTCGACGAATCCGGCCAGGATGGAGCGCCGGTTCTCGGGCCAGCTTGGGCCGCGCGCCAGCAGGACGCGGTCGTGCTCGTCCCGGACGAGCATGATGACCGCAGGGTCGACGCGGGGGAACTGCTCGGATCCGTCGGACGGGCATACGCGCACATGCCCCGCCGCCGTGAGCTCGTTGGCCTTTCCGCAGCGCGGGCAGTACTGGTTGGACGCGTGCCAGTGTTCCAATGCGACCGCATGGGTCATCAGGCCGGAATCCCGGTCTCCCAGGATGGCGCCTACGCGCCGCAGGCTGGCCGACTCGGCGCCTTCGATGGAGGGCAGCGGTGCCTGTACGGCGAAGTAGGCCACGCCTTCGTCGTCCACTCCAAGGAGGTAGCGGTCGCCTTCGGGAGCGTCGCCGGGTGAGGTGAAGACCAGGCCGGGGCTCGGGTCGTAGGCGACGAGCGCACGACCGCCCTGGACGGCGAAGACCCGGGTACGCGGGTCCGCCCAAGCCGACGCCACCCATTCCTCGTTACGGCGGTGCTCGGCCACCCTGTCCAGGGTGCCGCGAGCCAGCGCAAGCCACTCCAGCGTCGACTCAGTGAGCGGCTCGGCGGGAACCCTTGCCTCGATGCCAGTCAACGGCTCTCCTCCTGTCCGGCCCTTCGTACGGCCCCTTGTACGGCCTCCGCCCGGCCGGTCACTCCGGACGCAGGGCGGTGGCCAGCTCGCCCCACAGGTAGGCGGACACCTCCGCCCCCTTGAGGAGGAGGGGCATCTCGACCTTCTCGTTCGGAGCGTGAATGCGGTCGCTGTTCAGGCCCACCGCTACGAACACCAGAGGGGCCTCCAATATGTCCGCCAGGTCGGCCTCGGGTCCGCTGCCTCCCTCCCGGGTGAACAGCACCTCCTTGCCGAAGGCCCGTTCCATGGCGCGCTTGGCCGCGCGCACCCCCGCCGAATCGATGGGCGAGAAGCATGGGCGTACGTTGCCGGCCAAGGTGGTGACCTCGGCGCGTATGCCGGGTGGGGTGTGCCGCTCCACCCACGTACGGAACGACTCCTGCACCTTGACCGGGTCCTGTCCGGCGACGAGCCGGAAGGAGAGCTTGGCATGCGCCTCGCGCGGGACGATCGTCTTGTGGCCGGGGCCCGTGTGGCCGCCCCACATGCCGTTGACCTCGGCGGTCGGGCGGGCCCAGATGCGCTCCAGGGTGGTGAAGCCCTTCTCCCCGTACGCGACGCGGCTGTTCCCGGCGGTGCGCAGCCATTGGGCCTCATCGAACGGGAGCCGGGCGAACAGTTCCCGCTCCTCGTCCGTGAGCGGGACGACATCGTCGTAGAACCCGGGCAGGGTCACCCGGCCGTCGGCGTCGTGCAGGGCCGCCAGAAGCGTCGCCATGGCGTGCAGAGGGTTGGGGACGGCCCCGCCGAACGAACCCGAGTGCAGGTCGGTGTCCGGCCCGTACAGCGCCACCTCCACCTCGCTGAGGCCGCGCATGCCCGTGCACATGGACGGGACGTCCTCGGACCACATCGTCGTGTCACTGATGACGATGGCGTCGCAGGCGAGCCGCCTGCGCTGGGCGCGCAGCAGCTCGGGGAAATGCACCGAGCCGGATTCCTCCTCGCCCTCCACCAGAAACTTGATGGTCACTGGGGGCGCGGTCGCGCCGGACGCGGTGAGCCCGGCCCGGATACCCAGGGTGTGGAAGAGCACCTGTCCCTTGTCGTCGGACGCACCGCGCCCTATGAGGCGGTCCCCCTTCTCCAAGGGGGTGAAGGGGTCGGTCTCCCACTCGTCGAGCGGTTCGACCGGCTGGACGTCGTGATGCCCGTAGATGAGCACGGCCGGGGCATCCGGGTCCGCCGCGGGCCATTCCGCGAACACCGAGGGGAGCCCGGCCGTCTCCCACACCTCGACCGTGGGGAACCCCGTCTCCCGCAGGTAGGAGGCGAGCCACTCGGCCGAGCGCCGTACGTCCGGGTGGCGGGCCGGGTCGGCGGAGATGGAGGGGATGGCCAGCCACTCCTTGAGATCGGCGAAGAACCGCTCCTTGCCGGCCGTGATGTATTCGCGAACGTCCATGGGCATTGCTCGATCCTAGGGGCGTCCCTGGGAACTTGCGGGGAGAGGTGCCACAGGCATAGGACTTGACCAGGCGAAGCAGGAACGGGAGGCGCGCCTTGATCTTGATTGACCCGCCGCTGTGGCCCGCGCGGGGGCGCCTGTGGTCGCACATGGTCAGCGATGTGTCGTTCCAGGAATTGCACGCGTTCGCGGCCGACCTGGGGATGCCCGCCAGGGCGTTCGAGCGGGACCACTACGACGTGCCCTCGGAGTTGTACCGGGCCGCGGTGAGCTTGGGCGCGAAGGAGGTCGGCTGCCAGGAACTGGTGCGCAGGCTGACCCAGGCGGGGTTACGCCGCCCCAAATTCGCCCGCGCCTAGCGTTGCGGGGGCGTGTCCTGAGGCGGTGTGGCCTTGAGCAGGGTCAACTCGGTATCGAGGTTGTGGCGGGCCCGGTCCTCGTAGCGTTCGCGGGCAGGCGGGGTGTGGAAGAGGGCGGGAAGGGCGAGGAGCCCGTTGAGGACTTCTGCGCGTCCGGCCCGGTAGATCTCCTCGGGGACGAAGGCGTATTCCTCCCGTACGGCAGCCGCGTACGCGGCGTACCGCTCAGGGTCCGAGCCCAGGATCGCCAGGTCGGCATCACTCAGGACCTGTCCGTTGCGGTCGTCCTGGGCGGGCGCATGCGTTTCGGTGAGCCTGACCAGCCGCGCGACCTCGCTGACGGTGTCCGCCGGAAGGTCGGTGTCGGCGAGCATGCGTTCCGCCAGGCGTGCGCTGCGTTCCTCGTTGTCGGCACGCTGGGGGTCGTAGACCGCGTCGTGGAACCAGGCCGCGAGCCGTACGGTGTCGGGCGCGTCCGCGTAGGCCGACAGTTCGTCCACAAGGTCCAGGACGGCGGTGAGGTGCTCGCGCGTGTGGTAGCGGCGATGCTCCTCCCCGTAACGCGCATCCAGGTCGGCGCCGATGCGCCGTGTTCGAGGACCGGCCAGCGCGACCCAGCGCTCCACTAACTGCATGACCCCATCCTCGCGGATGCCCGCGCGCCCCGCTCACAGAGGGGCGAGACACGCGCGGCGCCTTCCTTGCAAGGGAATCGTGGCGCCGTCACTATGGTGCCTTCCTTGAGTTAGGCAAGCCTTACCTCATTACAGGAAGGTGGCCGTGGGCTCCGTGCTTCCCTCCGTGCTCTCCTCGTCGGCCCCTCCCGTCCTGGCGCTCGTCGCCGGGAAGGTCACCGACTCGGTGACCTTCGGGTTCCTGCCCGCGGCCGGACGGCTGGCCACGGCCCGCGGCCTGGCGGTCGCGCTGCTGACCGACCGGCCGGAGGAGCACGGGAAGGCGTTCGACGGTCCCGTGATCCCCTGCGACGTGACCGACTTCCGCGACATCATCGCCCGCGTCACGGACCTGCCGGGCGAGCCCGCGGCGCTGTTCTCCAACAGCGACTTCCTCCAAGCTCCCACCGCACTCGCCGCGTCCTATCTGGGACTGCCCGGCAAGGACTGGAAGGCCGCCACCCGCACCAAGAACAAGGCCCTCATGCGGCGTTATCTCCAGCGGATCGACCCTGTCTTCTCCTCGCCCGCAGAGGACGTGCCCGAGGACGCCCCATATCCGCTCGTCCTCAAGCCACGCGAAGGGGTGGCCAGCGAGGACGTCTTCCTCGTAGGGGACGCCACCGAGCTTGCCGCCCGCCGCGAAGAGGTCAAGTCACGGCGCTCCGACCCCCTGGTGGTCGAGGAGTACCTTCCGGGCGAGTTGCACACCCTGGAAACGCTTG
This sequence comes from Actinomadura sp. SCN-SB, assembly GCF_043906805.1. Lineage (NCBI taxonomy): Bacteria > Bacillati > Actinomycetota > Actinomycetes > Streptosporangiales > Thermomonosporaceae > Actinomadura > Actinomadura sp. SCN-SB. The sequence goes on from NZ_JBIMPP010000063.1 coordinate 17,150, forward strand.
GGGACGGGCACGAGCTGCGGGTGCTCGGCTCCTTCCATACGACGGTGTCGCCTCCGCCGCATTTCATCGAGGAACGCCTTGAGTGGGCCGCGCCTCCCCCTGGGACCGACCAGGTTCTCTCGCAACTGAAGGCGCTGGGGGTGGGTTTTGGGGCGTGCCATACGGAGTTCGTGGTTCACGAGGGCCGCGCACGGTTGATCGAGGTCAACTACCGGCTCATCGGAGACCACTGCGACTTCCTCATGGCCGACCTGCTGAACATCCCCCTCTTCGACTGGATTCTCCGCGTCCACATGGGCGAGCGCCTGCCGCCTCTTGAGACGTCGCACGAAAGCCTGGGACGCCATGCCATCGCCGAGGTCGTCCTTGCCACACGCGATGGTGTCCTCACCACCGCGCCCGAAGCGGTCGAACTGACCGACGGGTCCGTCCGCTTGTCGTACCGTCCCCAGCGCCCGCTCGGCGAACGCATCGCGCTGACCCGCACCAATCGCGACTACCTCGGAACGATCCGCGCCATCGGCCCCTCGGCCACCGAGGTGGAGGCGGCGATCGACCGTTTCCGGGCCTCCAACACCTGGATGATCTCGTGACCGAGGCCGCACTCGCCGCGCGAGTCCTGGACGCCCTCCTGCGCGAGGACTACGCGGGGCTGCGCCGGTTCGTCCAGGGACGCACGCTCGACCTGCCAGGGCGGCGTGTGCGGCTCAGGAGAGGCGATGGGTTCATGGCCGAGGTGTCGGTGGACCCCGCCCAAGGGCTGCGGCTTGACGATGTGTTCGCCGCCGTCCGATCCCTGGCCGACCCCAGCGACAACGTGGCCGCCTTTGAGCGCGAGTGCAAAGAGACCTTGGCAACCGTCCGGCTCCAGGAGGCGTCCCTCGATGAGGTTTTGCGCCGGATGGCGCGCGTTCCGGACGAGGCGCGCCATGGCCCCGGCACCTACTACGAAACGCTCGCCGCCTACACCGACCACCCCGTCCACCCGATGGGACGCTGCAGGATCGGCTTGGACGCGGAGGATCTGAGGAACCACGCCCCCGAGTTCGCGCCCGTTTTCCAACTGCGCTGGGCCACCGTGCCCCCGGATCGGGTGACCGCCCATGGCGTACGGCCCGACTGGTGGCAGGACGACGGCCTCTTCCCCGTCCATCCCTTGACCGTGCCCCACCTCGACGGGATGACAGGGGTGACACTCGCCGCCAAGCCGTACCTCAGCGTCTCTCCCACGCTTTCCATGCGCACCGTCGCCGTGGATGCGTCCACGCACCTGAAGGTGCCGTTGCACACAAGCACGCTGGGACTTCGCAACAAGAGGACGATCGTCCCGCGTACGTTGCACGACGGCGCCCTGGCCGAACGGCTTCTGCGTCGCGTCCTGGATGAGGAGCCCAAGCTGCCCATCCTGCTCGCGGACGAGCAGACCTACGGGCACGCCGACTCCCCCTGGCTCGCCTACCTCGTACGGCGATTCCCGCCCGAGACGGCCGACGCGCATGTCATCCCGGTCGCGGGCCTGCTGGCGCCCTCGCCCCAGGGAGGATGCGTCATCGAGCAATGGGACGTGCCCACCCTCTTCGGGGCGTACCTGGACGCGCTGCTGGCATGGAACGTCGCCCTCTTCCGGCGCGGCATCGCCTTGGAAGCCCACCAGCAGAACGTGTCGCTCGTCCTGGACGGCGACGACCTCAAGCTGCTCATCAAGGACTACGACGGAACGCTCTTCCTCGGCGAGGACGGGCTCGCCCAAGGCGCCGACGAGGCGTTCCTGGATCCCCGGATGGTGACACCGGACCACGAGGCGCTGGCCCGGGTCTTCGTCACCATCACCCTCCATCTGTGCGCCGCCGCGCCCGCCTTCGGGCTGGCCGAGCGGGGACTGCTGCCGCTGCCGACCGGCCTGGCGATGATCCGGGAACGGCTGGACGCGGCGCTCGGGCCGCGTGACGCCTTCCTGCGCGCACGCACCCTGGACGCCGGAACGCTGCCGGCCAAGGCGATGGTCACCGCCGGGACCCTGGTCGACAAGGCGCGCACCGGATCCGCCGACATCAACAAGCACTACGGCCCGCCGGGGCCCAACTACCTTCGGGACGACACGTGTTGCTGACACGACCGGCTCTCACCGCCGACGACGCCACCGCCACCGCGCTGCTGAACTGCCTCGTCCGCGAGGTGTGCGCACCCGAGCACCAGGTACGGGCGGACGGCGGGCGCCTCGTCGTCCGGCTCCCCCGCGTCGGTGTCACGCTGCGCGCGGGGCTGGCCAGGCCCCCGTCCGGGCCCACGTACCGCCTCGTTCCCCCCTTCGAGGAACACCGTGACGGCTCATGGATGGCCGCGGGCTGGGATCGCCTGGCCGACCTTGTGGCGGGCGAACTGGAGTTGTCCACCGGGCAGGCGAACCCGGAGTTCCTCACACAGGTGCGGGACAGTCACACCGCCTTGGCCGCGATCCTGACCGCACGAGTGGAGCCGGCGCATCCCGGCTCGCACCCGTTGGACCGCTACCTGGAATCCGAGCAATCCCTGCTGTCGGGCCACCGTTTCCATCCCTCGCCCAAGGCCCGCCAAGGCGACCCCGCCGAATGGATGCGATACGCGCCAGAGGCCAGGGCGCGGTTTCATCCTCGTTGGCTCGCGGTACGCGAGGACGTCCTCGTCCAGGAGGGTGACGGTTCCGCCTTCGCAAGGCTCGACGGCCTTGGCCCGGACACCCCATCCGGATACCGGCTCTTGCCCGCTCACCCCTGGCAGCTCGCCCTCCTCACAGACCGTCCCGCCCTACGCCAGGCCCTTGGAACGGGGCTCATCGTCGACCTCGGCCCGGCCGCTCCCGAGGTCGTCCCCACATCGTCGGTGCGTACCGCCTACGTGGCGGACGCGGACGTGTTCTGCAAGTTCAGCCTGGACATCCGCATCACCAACTGCGTGCGCAAGAACGCCTGGTACGAACTGGCCGGTGCGGTGGCTCTCAACAAGCTCGTCCAGCCCGTCTTCGCCGCTCTGGACGATTGCACGTTCCTGGCCGAACCCGCGTACCGCAGCGTCGCCCTGGCCGACCGCAGGCTTCACGAAGGGCTCGGGGTAATCCTGCGCCAAGGTGTGGGCGCTCTCAACGGAACCCCGCTCCTGGCCGCCGCCCTCGCCGACCCGTACGGCACCACCCTCGCCACGCTGCCCGCCCTCGCCACCCAGGAAGGCGCCCTCGCCTGGTGGGACGCCTATGTACGGCACGTCGCACGCCCTGCCCTGCGCGCCTATCTGGAACACGGCATCGTCCTGGAGGCACATCTGCAGAACGTCCTGGTCGTGGTGGACGACGAGGGCATGCCCGTGGAAACGGCCTTCCGTGACTTGGAGGGCACCAAGCTCACCCCCGCCTGGCACGAACGGATCGCCGACCTCCCGGCCCGGGTCCGCGAGTCCCTCACCTACGACCCGAACCGCGCCTGGAACCGGGTTGTGTACTGCCTGCTGGTCAACCACCTGACGGAGATAGCCGCCGCCGTTGCCGACCTCCACCCCGACCTGGACCAAGACCTGTGGCCCGCGGCCCGTCCCCACTTCGCATCCTGCGGCGACCACCCTCAGCTTCGCGCTCTGCTGGCGGGCGTCCCCTTCCCTGCCAAGGCCAACCTGCGCGCACGGTGGTCGCGCAGCGCGGACCGCACGGCCACCTACGTCCCGGTGCCCAATCCCTTCGCCGGAGTCTGCGGATGACCCCCCACGACTACATGCGGGACCTCACCCGCTTCCCCGCCTACGTGTACGACCTGAACGGACTGCGCGAGCACGTCGCGGCCATCCGAAGCTCCCTCGGGCCGGAACTCTTCTACGCCGCCAAAGCCAACCCCGACCCGGCCATACTGCGCGCACTCGCCCCCCATGTGGACGGCATCGAGGTCGCCTCCGGAGGCGAATTGGCTCACGTACGGCGAACCCTCCCCAACGCACGCCTGGCCTTCGGCGGCCCCGGAAAGACCGACGAGGAACTGTCCCTGGCCTTGGACCTGGGAGTCGAGCGCATCCACGTGGAAAGCCCGCACGAGCTCGCCCGCCTCGCAGCCAAGGGTCGCCCCGCCCACGTCCTCCTCCGGGCCAACCTCAGGTTGCCCACGACCGGTGCCGCCCTCCAAATGCGCGGCGCCTTCGGCATGGACGAAAAAGCCCTCACCGCATGCGCCCGTACCATCGCGAGCAGCGGTCCCCACCTCACCCTGCACGGCATCCACACCCACCTGGCCTCCGGCCTGGACGCCACCGCCATGCTCGACCTGGCACGGCACATCATCGACTGGGCGATCCCCTGGCTGGAGGCGCACAACGTCGCGTCCCCGGAAATCAACCTCGGGGGCGGCATGGCGGTCGACTACACCGACCCCGAGACCCGTTTCGACTGGAAGACCTACGCCGCCGGGCTACCGGACGTGCCCGCGAAACTCCGCATAGAACCGGGCCGGGCCCTGACCGCCTACCACGGCTGGTACGTGACCGACGTGCTCGATGTGAAGACCACGCACGGCGAGACCTACGTCGTTCTGCGCGGCGGCACCCAGCACCTCCGCACCCCCGTGACGAAGGGTCACGACCAACCCTTCACCGTCCTGACCCGCGCAGGGGAAAACCGAGCGGCGACCCTGGTCGGGCAGCTCTGCACACCCAAAGACGTCTTCGCCGCCGACGTGCCGGTCCCCGCGAGCCTGCGCCCAGGCGACCTCATCGCCTTCGCCATGGCGGGCGCGTACGCCTGGAACATCTCTCACCACGACTTCCTGATGCACCCCCGGCCTGACTTCCACTACCTGGAGTGAGCCCACCCAGGGTGCATCGCATCGCGAGCACCGGGTACCTCAAGCCCGGAGGGTCGAACGGAGGAGAGGGTGCCGTGCCGCTGCTCGATCGCGTTCGTACGGTGGTCGGCCTGGGTCGTCGCGCCGCCACGGCCGTGCGGGACGTGGGTGCGCTGCATCCCGTCCGCCCCGACCGGGCCGTGCGGCTGCCGTTCGTGTACCGGCGGTTCGGACCGGTGCCCGCGACGGTCGGGGCGATGGCGGCGCTGCGCTTTCCGAACCGGACCGCCCTCATCGACGAACGCGGCACGCTGACGTACGCGGAACTGGAACGACGCGCCGCGGGCCTGGCCACCGCCCTGCGCGCCCGGGTGGCGGAGGACGGCACGATCGGCGTGCTGTGCCGCAACCATCGCGGGTTCGTCGAGGCGGCGCTGGCCGCGTCCCGGCTCGGCAACGACGTGGTGCTGCTCAACACCGACTTCTCGGGGCCGCAGCTCGGGCGGGTCGCCGAGCGCGAGAAGCTGGCGCTGCTGATCCACGACGAGGAGTTCGACCAGGTCGTGGACGAGGCGTCCTTCACCGGGCACCGCGTCCACGCCTGGCGGGACGGGTCCGGCCCGCACGAGACGCTCGACGAACTCGCCGGGGCCCGACCGGAGACGCCGCGGCCCGCGAGGCACAGCAGAGTGATCCTCATGACGTCCGGGACGACGGGAACGCCCAAGGGCGCCCGGCATGACCTGTCGATCGGGACGATCCTGCCCGTCGCGCTCACCCACACGATGCGCGTGCCCGTGCGGTCCGGGGCACCGATGGTGATCGGGCCGCCGCTGTTCCATGTGCTCGGGTTCGCCTACCTGTCGGCGGGACTCGCCCTGGGCGCGCCGCTGGTGCTGCTCCGCCGGTTCGACGCGAAGCGGGTCCTGGAGGCGATCGAGCGATTCCGGGCCGAGACGCTGATCGCGGTGCCGGTGATGCTCCAGCGCCTCCTCGACGCCCTGGACGGGCCGCGTCCCACGTCGCTGCGCGTCGTGGTGTGCGGCGGGTCCGCGCTGCACCCGCACCTGTGCGAGGCGTTCATGGACGCGTTCGGCGACGTGATCCACAACGTGTACGGAGCCACCGAGACCGGGTGGGCGACCATCGCCACACCCCGCGACCTGCGCGAACGGCCCGGCACCGTGGGGCGGCCCTCGCTGGGGGTCCGGCTCAGGATCCTGGACGAGCACGGCGAGGAGGTGCCGGCCGGGAAGACCGGCGAGATCTACACCGGGGGCGGGCTGCGCTTCGCCGGGTACACCGGCGGCGGCGCGCGACCCGTCCGGGACGGCCTGGTCGCCACCGGCGACCTCGGGCATGTCGACGAGCGGGGCCGGCTGTTCGTCGACGGCCGCGCCGACGACATGATCGTGTCGGGCGGCGAGAACGTGTTCCCCGGCGAGGTCGAGGACCTGCTGGGCGCGCATCCCGGCGTCGCGGAGGTGTCGGTCGGCGGCGTCGAGGACGAGCGGTTCGGGCAGCGGCTGGCCGCGTACGTCGTCCGCGCGCCGGGCGCGACCGTCACGGAGGACGACCTCAAGAACCACGTCCGCTCGCACCTGGCCCGCTACAAGGTGCCGCGCGACGTCCATTTCGTGGACGCGCTCCCCCGCACCAGCACCGGCAAGGTGAAGCGCTAGGCGACGCGGCCCTTGGCGGCGGAGCAGATGCGGGCCAGGTCGTTGAGGGCGTCGACACGGCGCTCGTCCAGCGGGCGGTCATCGCCTGGGGCGGCCTCCGCGAGCGTGTCGATGACCAGCGAGAACACCGGCCATTCCGCGGGCGAGATGGCCCCGCGGAAGTCGATCTCGCCGCTCTCCACGTCCTCCAGGTCGAGGTTGCGGGCGAACGTCGCCAGCGCCGCCTCCGCCGCGACGACACCGATCCGCATCGCCAGGGCGGCGGGCTCGCGCCCCCCGATGGCACGCACCGTTGAACTCATGTTCGACACCCTAGAACACATGAGCGACGGGTTCGCCGAGGTCCGCGAAGCTTCTCAGGACGCGCAGGCGTGGATGAAGGCGTAGGTCTGGGTGAAGTGCAGCTCGCCGTCCCGCAGGCTCGGGCGCATGCCGGTGGCGGGGCCGCCGTCCAGTTCCTTCTGGAGTTCCGTGCGGATCTGCGCGGCGGCCTCCGGGTCGGTCCGCGCCAGCTCCAGCCACGGCTCCAGCGGGCGGACGTAGTCGAACCGGTCGGCCCGCCGCACCTCCGCGTCCGCCGACTCCAGCAGGGCGCCGATCCCGTCCTCGGTGAGCATCGTGTTGTGCGAGGGGTCGCGCAGCCGTTCGATCCGGTCCGGGTCCGTGCCGCCCGCGCCGGCGGGCCGCACCAGGTCCGCGACGATGATCGCCGCGCCCGGACGGCCGACCCGGGCCATCTCGGCGACGACCGCGGCGGGATCGGCCACCTGGTGCAGCGAGAACCGGGTCACGACCAGCGTGAACGAACGGTCGGGATAGGGCAGGGCGGTCGCGTCGCCGCGGGTGAAGGTGATGTTGGTGATGCCCTCCCGGTCGGCCTCGCCCTTGCCCTGCGCCAGCATCGCGGGCGTCAGGTCCAGCGCCGTCACATGGCGGACCCGCCGTGCGATCGCCCGCGACACCAGGGCGGTGCCCGCGGCGACCTCCAGCACGACGTCCTCCAGGTCGAGCTCCGGTTCCATGAAGTCCACCAGCCGCCCCAGATGCCGCGTGAGCGGCACGTTCAACCGCGGATCACCGAACCCCTCGGCCTGCTTGGAGAACTCCCGCACCACCTTGTCATCGTGAGCCACCGCGTCGTCGTGAGCCACCGCGTCGTCGTGAGCCACCGCGTCGTCGTGAGCCACCGCCACGCTCTACCTCCGCTCGCCTCCAGGAGCGCCCTCCGGCGCCGCCTACCTGTCCCCGTTCGGCCCTGCCTCGCTCGATCGCCCTTCCGCTCGCGAGATGTTGCGCGCATCATCCCCGATGGCACCCAGCGTGACCAGAGTCAGGTATGTCCCTTTCGCCGAGCGGTGGCGCTCACGCGGTCGGGATCGCGTCCAGCAAAGCCGTCAGACCGTCGGCGTCCAGGAGGTCGGCGGGACGGACGGTGAGGTTGGCGCGGACGTAGTGGAAGGCGGCGCTGACCCGGTCGAGCGGGACGCCCGCCAGCTCGGCCCAGGCCAGCCGGTACGCGGCGAGCTGGACGGCGGCGAAGCGCGCGTCGTCGCCGGACGGCGGGCGGCCGGTCTTCCAGTCGACCACCTCGTACCCCTGCCCGTCGGCCGAGCGGAACACCGCGTCCATCCGGCCCCGGACGAGGCGGTCGCCGATGACGGTCTCGAACGGGACCTCGATGTCGACGGGTTCGCGCGCCGCCCACTCGGACGCCTCGAAGCTCTCCCGCAGCGCGTCCAGTTCGGCGTCCTCCCCGGCGCCCTCGTCGGCCGCGCCGGGCAGCTCGTCGGGGTCCAGCAGCCGCTGCTGCCCCCAGCGGCCCTCCAGCCAGGCGTGGAAGGCCGTGCCGCGCCGCGCGTACGGGGCGGGCGGGCGCGGCATCGGGCGGCGGATCCGCCGGGCCAGCTCGGCGGGGTCGCGGGCGAGCGACACCAGCGACGACACCGACAGGTGCGCGGGCAGCTCGACCAGCGTCCCGTCGCCGCCGCGGCCGCGGTCGCGCTCGGCCAGCAGCAGTTCCACGTCCCGCGCCCAGGCGGTCATGCGGCGCCGGTCGGCGTCGCTCAGCCCTGCGTTGCCCGCCCAGGGACGGGCACGGCCGAGCATCGCGTCCTCGACCATCCGGGCGGCCTCGACGACCGCCTCGTACCGCCGCCGTGACGCGCGGTCGCCGACGGCGCCCGGCTCCGGCGGCCAGGCGGACGTGTCGGGTTCGGCGAGCAGCGGGTTGGACTCGCCCTCCTCGGGCGGTTCCGCCCAGGCCGGCACCGTCCCGGCGCCCGCCAGGCACGCCTGCCGGATCTCCTCGAGGAACGGGGACGGGCCCAGCGGGCGCCCCGAGGCGCCCCACCAGTACCCCGTGGCGATGAGCAGGCTGGACGCCCGCGTCACGGCGACATAGGCCAGGCGCCGCTCCTCCCTCAGGTCGCGTTCGGAGCAGGCGGCGTCGAACGCGGCGAGGTCGTCCTTCTCCAGGCCGCGCAGCGCGGGCAGGTCGGCGCGGTCGCCGCGCAGCATGAACGGCAGGACGCGCGGGTTGGCGGTCCAGCGGGTGGCGTTCTGCGGCGGCGAGGGGAAGATCGACCCCTTGGCCGGGGCGCCGTTCTTCCGCGCGCTGGAGGACAGGCCCGGCACGATGACGACCGGCCACTCCAGCCCCTTGGACGCGTGCACGGTGAGCAGCTTGACGCTGTCGGTCTCGCCGACCCGCCCGGCCTCCAGCCCGAACTCCTCGCTCTCGGCCGCCTTCAGGTACGCCAGGAAGGCCCCCAGCGTCGGGTCCTCCGCGTCGCCGGCGAAGGTGGACGCGGCGTCGATGAACGCGTCCAGGTCGGCACGCGCGGTGACCGGGTCGAGGCCGGTGCGGGCGGCGACCTCGATATCGAGGCCGAGCGCCCGTTCCACCTCGTTCACCAGGTCGGGCAGCGGCAGCCCGACCTGGCCGCGCAGATGCCGCAGCTCGTCGCGCAGCCGCCGCAGCCGGCCGTAGCCCTCCGGGGAGTACGCGCCGGGCGGGCCGAGGTCGTCGAGCGCGTCGACGAGGCTGCCCGTCTCCTGGTTCAGCTCGCCGACGAGCTGCCGGAGCGGGTCGTCCTCCGCCGGGGCGGCCTCGTCCTCGGCCGGTTCCACGCCTTCGGGAGGCGTGAGGTCGCGGGCGGCCTCCTGCGCGAGGGCGCGGGCGCGGCGGCCGAGCGCGACCAGGTCGCGGGGGCCGAGCCGCCAGCGCGGCCCGGTCAGCAGCCGGGCGAGGGACGCGCCCGCCGTCGGGTCGTGCATCACGCGGAGCGTGGCGACCACGTCCTGCACCTCGGGGACGGTCAGCAGCCCGCCGAGCCCGACCACCTCGACCGGCACGCCGACGTCCTCCAGGGCGCGCCGCAGCACCGGGAACTGGGAGCGCTTGCGGGCCAGGATCGCGATGTCGGAGAACCGCAGCGGCTCGGGTCCCGTCCACTCGCCGCCGTCCGGGGCGACGAACGGGTCCGGGGCCATGAGCGCCACGACGCGGGCCGCGATCCGCCGCGCCTCCTCCTCGACGGTCTCGAACAGCGCGCACTCGACCCGTCCGCGTCCCTCGCGTCCGGCGCCCGGGACGAGACGCGGCACGGCGGCGGTGTCCGCCCGCAGCTCCTCCTGGATCCTGGCCGCCGCGTCCAGGATGTGCTCGCCGTTGCGGAAGCTGCGGCTGAGCTGCACCACCGGCGCCGGTTCCGGACGCCGCCCCGCCACGGGCGCGTTCAGCGGGAAGTCGTACGCGAACCGCAGCAGGTTGCCCGCGCTCGCGCCGCGCCAGCCGTAGATGGACTGGCAGGGGTCGCCCACCGCCGTCACCGGATGTCCCCCGGAGAACAGCGATTTGAGCAGGACGAGCTGCGCGTGGCTGGTGTCCTGGTACTCGTCCAGGAGCACCACCGAGAACCGTGACCGCTCGATGACGCCGACCTCGGGGTGCTTGTAGGCGATGCGCGCGGCGAGCGCCATCTGGTCGCCGTGGTCCATCACCTCGCGGTCGGCCTTGGCGCGCCGGTACGCCTCGACCAGCGGCATGAGCTGCTCGCGCACCGCGTGCTTGGCCAGGATGTCCTTCTGCGGCTTCAGCGGCTTGCGCAACGCGGCGAACCGCTCGTCCAGCCAGGCCCCGACCCTGCGGACGTCGTCGGCGGTGCGCAGGTGCTCCGACAGGTCCCCGGACAGCTCCATCACCGCCTTGGTGACCGTGTCGGGCTGCCATTCGATCTTGTCCATGGGCCCGTCGTAGGCGTCCACCGCGCGGGAGCAGATCTGCCACGCCACCGCCGGGGAGATCAGCCGCGTGGTCGGCTCCAGCGCCTCGCGCAGCGCGTGGTCGCCGAACAGCCGCGCCGCGTACGAGTGGTACGTCGACACCACCGGCTCGCCGTCGAACAGCGACTCGCCGCCGAGCCGCGCCAGCTCGTCGGCGGGCAGCACCTCCCGCAGCCTGTCCAGGCGCCTGCGCACACGGGTGCCCAGCTCGGCCGCGGCCTTGCGGGTGAAGGTGAGCCCGAGGACGCGTTCGGGGCGCACGAACCCGTTGGCGACCAGCCACACCACCCGCGCCGCCATCGTCTCGCTCTTGCCCGAGCCCGCGCCCGCGATGACGGCCATCGGCGCCATCGGCGCCTCGATGACCCGGGCCTGCTCGTCGGTCGGCTCGGGAATCTCCAGCAGCCGGGCCAGCTCCGCCGGAGTGATCACCCGCTCTCCCCCCTCACGCCGCGACGACTTACGAGGGTCTCATGCCGCGCCGACGCCTTCCCAGCGACTCCCAGCCGCTCCCGGGCGTCTCCGGCTCGTCACAACGGCCTTCCGGTGGCTTACGGGCCGACCTGGCCGCCCTCCTCGTGCACCGGGCAGCAGGACCGGACCGGGCAGGTGCGGCACTTGTCGTTGGCGCGGGCCTGGAAGACGTCCCCGGCCATGCCCGTCGCGACGAGCTCGACGAGCTTCTTCGGCCACTCGGGGTCGGGGTCCTCCCCCGGCGGCGGCTGCTCCTGCTCGCGCGCCTTCGCGGTGAACGACGCCTTGCCGACCTGGACGAGCTTGGCGCCGCCCGGCTCGATCAGCCCGTGCCGCTCGAACGCGCCGAGCATCACCGCGTACTGGTACACGCCGAGCTGCGGGTGCCGGGCCAGGTCCTCCTTCGGGACGGCGGCGGACCCGGTCTTGATGTCGATGATGACCGCGCGGCCGTCCTCGTCCCGCTCGGCCCGGTCGATCCGGCCCTTGATGACGATCCGGCCCAGGTCGACCTTGAACGACTCCTCCAGCGCGACGACCTCGTTGGGGTTGCCGCGGTGCCAGTCCAGGAACTTGTCGACCATCTCGGCGGCCTGCCGCCGCTGCTTGTCGGAATACCAGGAACTGCGGAACTCCAGGTCGTTCCAGATGTCGTCGAGCCGCCGCGCCAGGTCGACCTCGGTCACGCCGTCGTCGGCGCCCGCCAGCTCCGCGACCGCGTGGATCACCTTGCCCATGGTGCTGAACTCGTCCGGCCCGCCCTCCCGCGCGCCCACCGCCGAGGCCAGCAGCCAGCGCAGACCGCAGGTGGTGAACGTCTCCACCTGGGACGGGGAGACGGTGATCTGCTCGTCCTCGTCGAACGCCGGCCCGGGGTCGGACAGCGCGGTGATGGCGTACCAGTTCTCGGGACGGGCGCCGCGCACCCCCGCCCGCGCGAGCCGCGCCAGGTGACCGGCGGCGGCGCGCCGCAGCGGCTCGGGACGGGCCGGGTCGCCCACCACCGAGCGCAGGTCGGCGACCAGCGCGGGCAGCGACAGCCAGCGGGTCTTCTCGTCGAGCTGGGAGCGTTCGATCGCGCCGGGCAGCAGCTCGTTCAGGAACCGGGACGGGCGTTCCTCCGCGTCGTCGCCGCCGACCGCCGTGACCACCAGCCGGTGCCGCGCCCGGGTGACCGCGACGTAGAAGAGCCGCCGTTCCTCGTCCATCATCTTCGCGGCCATCGACGCGCCCGCCGCCGCGGCCGTCCCGCCGCCGTCCCGTCCACCGCCGCGCGTCAGCGCGTGGTCGCCCGCCTCGCGTTCCAGCTCACTGCCCGCCGCCAGCTCGACGAGCTCCTCGACGCCCAGCAGCGACCCGCGCAGCCGCAGGTCGGGCCAGACGCCCTCCTGGACGCCCGCGACCACCACGACGTCCCATTCCAGGCCCTTGGAGCGGTGCGCGGTCAGGATGCGCACCGCCTCGCCCTGCGGCGCCTGCTCGGCGAGGGTGTCACCGGCGATCTCCTGCGCGGCGATGTTGTCGACGAACAGCTCGGGTCCCGCCTGCGGCACCCGGTCGACGAAGCGCGCGGCGTGCTCGAACAGCGCGACCACCGCGTCCAGGTCGCGGTCGGCCGCGGCGCCGCGCGTCCCGCCCTTGACGCTCTGCTCCAGCAGCGTGTCGGCCAGGCCGCTCTCGCGCCACACCGCCCACAGCACGTCCTCGGCGGTGCCGCCCTGGCTCGTGGTGTCGCGGGCCAGCTTGACCAGCGCCGCGATCCGCTCGGCGGGCGCCCGCACCTTCTCGTGGACGGGGATCAGCTCGCGCGGGTCCTCGATCGCCGCGACCAGCAGCTCGTTCAGCGGACGGTGTCCTCCGGACAGGTCCTCAAGGTCGCGCAGCGCGCGCTTGAGCCGCCGCATGCCCAGCGCGTCCGCGCCGCCCAGCGGACCGGTCATCAGGTCCTCGGCGACGACCTCGTCCAGGAACCCCTTCTTCAGCGCGGCGCGCAGCAGGGTCAGGATGGGGCGCACCGCGGGCTCGGCGATCAGCGGCACCTCGTCCCCCGCCACGACCACCGGCACGCCCGCCTGCGCGAGCGCGCGCCGCAGCGCGGGGACCTGCCGGACGGCGCTGCGCACCAGCACCGCCATCCGCGACCACGGCACCCCGTCCAGCAGGTGGGCGCGGCGCAGCTCGTCGGCCACCAGCGCCGACTCCTGGCTCTCGGAGTCCGCGATGACCGCCCTCACCTCGTCGCCCACGCCGTCGCTCTCGGGACGTTCGACGGGACGCAGGGCGCGGTGCTCGGCCGACGCCACGCCGGCGGGCAGCCGCCGCGCGATCCGCCGGGACGCGCCGAGGATCTCCGGGCCCATGCGGCGGCAGTCGCGCAGCGCCACCACCGGCGCGGGGTCGCCGTGGATCGTCCGGAAGCGCTGCGGGAACTCCAGGATCCCGCGCACGTCCGCGCCGCGGAACCCGTAGATGGACTGGTCGGGGTCGCCCACGACCACCAGGTCGCGCCCGTCCCCCGCGAGGCGCCGCAGCAGCGCCTCCTGGGCGGGGTCGGTGTCCTGGTACTCGTCGACGAACACCACGTCGTAGGCGCCCCGCTCGCGGTCGAGGACGTCCTCGTCCTCCTCCAGCAGCCACGTCGCGGTGTGGATCAGCTCGGTGTAGTCGTAGGTCTGCACGGGGTCCACCGCGAACCGCGCCGTGTACCGGTCCATGAACCGGCCGATGGCCGTCCAGCCGTCCCGCCCGCGGGCGCGGCCCGCCGCCACCAGATCTTCGGGCAGGAAACCGCGTTCGGAGGCTCGCAGAGTGAAGTCGCGCAGTTCTTCGGCGAACCCGCGCGTCCCCAGAGCGGCCCGCAGGTGTTCGGGCCAGTCGCGAGCCCCGTCGGCGAGCTCGCCTTCGAGCAACCGGCGCACCTCCAGCAGTTGCTCGGGGCCGGACAGCAGGCGCGGCGGGTCCTCCCCGTTCATCACCGCGCTGCGGCGCAGCAGCGCGTATGCGTAGCTGTGGAAGGTCAGGGCCAGCGGCGTGCGCGTCGTGCGGCGCAGCCTCCCGGTGATCCTTTCCCTGAGCTCGCCCGCCGCCTTCCGGCTGAAGGTGAGGACCAGCACCCGCTCGGGATCGGTGCCGCGGTTCTCGATGCGGTCGACGACGGCCTCCACGATGGTGGTCGTCTTGCCCGTCCCCGGCCCGGCCAGCACCAGCATCGGCCCGCCCGCATGCTCGACCACCCGCCGCTGCCGCTCGTCGAGCACCGGCGGGACGGCCCGCGCGGGACCCGCGCGGCGCACGAGACGGTAGGAGGCTTGTGGCACAACAGTTCATTGCAGCAGATCACCGGGGCTCCTCTGACCACATCGGCCGCATGTCGCGGATGAGACCGCCGGCACCTGCGGTTTTCCGGCTGACGGTTGCGGCGTTGGCGGGCCCGGGTCCGCGGAGCACAATCGGCGCGTGGAACTGAGGCATCTCAGGTACTTCGTCGCGGTCGCCGAGGAACTGCACTTCGGGCGGGCCGCGGAGCGGCTGCACGTCGTCCAGCCCGCTCTGAGCAAGCAGATCTCGGCCCTGGAGAAGGAACTGGGCGTCCTGCTGCTGGAACGCACCAAGCGCCGGGTGCGGCTCACCGACGCGGGCATCGCCTTCCTCGCCGACTCCCTGGACGTGCTCGCCCGCGCCGAACGGGCGGCCGGACGGATGCGGGCGATGGGACGCGGCGAGGGCGGCGAGCTGGTGATCGGGTTCATCCCTCCGGCGCTCAACAGCGTCCTGCCCCCGGCCCTGCGTGCGTACCGGGAGAAATGCCCCGACGTGCGGCTGGTGGTGCGCGAGCTGACCAACCGCGCCGCCATCGACGGCGTGCTGACCGGAAAGCTGCACATCGCCTTCGCGCGGATACCGTTCGAGTCCGGCGACCTGCGCCACGAGACCGTGTACGAGGAGCCGGTGGTCGCCGCGATCCCGGCCGAGCACCCGCTGGCGTCGCTCCCCGAGGTGCCGCTGACCGCGCTGAAGGACGAGCCGCTGGTGATGATTCCCCGCTCGCAGGAGCCCGAGCTGCACGACTACTACGTGACGCTGTGCCGCGAGGCGGGTTTCGACCCGCGCGTCGAGCATGGCGTGACCACCACGCTGGTGGCCGTGGGGCTGGCGGCCTCCGGCGTAGGGATCGCGTTCGTGCCGGCGTCCACGCGGGTGATGGCCCGCGCGGGGGTCGTCTACCGTCCGCTGCGCGACCCGGAGCCGCGGTTCAGGCTCGCCGCGGCCTGGCGCGGCGACCCCGGGCCGCTGCTGGACGGCTTCCTGCGCACCCGTCCCTGGCACGCGGAACAGGCGCCCGGCCTCGGCGAGGGCGGGCCGGGCGCCTGCTGAGGCCGGGCCGGAGGTCAGCCTCCCGACGGGAGACGCGCGTCGACGATGGCGCAGCGCCCGTCCGCCTGGGTCTCCAGGGCGCGGCCCAGCGCGGCGGGCAGGTCGTCGGGACGTTCCACGACCTCGCCGTGACCGCCGAACGCCTCGGCGAGCCGCGCGTAGTCCGGCGCGGGCGACAGCACGGTCTCGGGGAAGTCGCGGCCCTCGACCGCGCTGCCGCCCGGGAACAGGGCCTGCACCGGAAGCCGGGACGCCCGGTACTCCTGGTTGTTCAGGATCACCGAGACGAACGGCGCGCCCGCGTTGTGCGCGGTCCACAGCGCCGCCGTCGGCACGCCGAAGTTGAACGACCCGTCCCCCGTGATCGTCACCACGGGCGCGTCGGGACGTCCCAGCTTGACGCCGAGCGCGCCGCCCACGCCCCAGCCGAGCGCCGGTGAGCCCGTCTCGAAGTGCTGCCCGGGTTCCCGGACGATCTGCCGGGCCACCGCGGGCTTGTTGGTGACGGCCTCCTCCAGCACGACCGCCTCCGGCGGCAGCGCCTTGTTCAGCGCGTGCAGCATCGCGTCGGCCGCCGCGTGGGGTTCGGAGGAGCCGCCGAGCGCCTCCCACGCCAGGTGCAGCTCGGCCATCGCCGCGGCGGCCTCCTCGCGGCGGGACGCCCAGCGGGCTTCACGTTCGGGTGTGGCCAGGCCGCGCAGCTCCTCCTCCAGCAGAGGAAGCGCGAGCGCGGTGTCGGCGTTGAGGGCGACGTCCACCGGATAGGTCCAGGTGGGCATCGTCGCCTTCACGCAGTCGATGTCGATCTGCACGATGGCCGCGTCGGCGGGCGGCCCTTCGAGCGCGGGCACCCAGGGCACCTCGGTGTCGAGCAGGAGGACGGCGTCGGCCGTGCGCAGCGGCGTGGTGTCCGCGCCCGCGTACAGCCGGTGCCGCGGCGGGAAGTTGAGCCGGTGCTTCTGGTCGATGACCGGCGCGCCCAGCAGCTCGGCCACCTTCACGAGCGCGTCGACGGCGGCCGGGTTGGCCCCCGTCCGCGCGGTCACGATGACCGGGCGGCGCGCGTCCGCCAGGATCGCCGCGAGGTCGGCCAGGCCGGAGGGATCGGGCGCGGCGGGACGCGGCGTCAGCAGGCGGGCCGCCGGTGGCCACGAACCCGGCTCCATCAGCGCCTCGCGCGGCAGCGTCACGTACGCGGGGCCGGTGGGGCTGGAACGTGCCACCTGGTACGCGCGGCGCACGATCGTGCCGAGCTCACGGCCGCGCGGCACCTCCATCGTCCACTTGACGAACCCGCGCATCACGCCCTGCTGGTCCGGCTGCTCCTGCGGCCAGTGGATGAAGGTGTCCCGGTGGCCGGGCACGTCAGGGGACGTGCTGTACGGCGTGCGGCCGGCGAACACCACCACGGGCAGCCGGTTGCGCTGGGCGTTGTGGATCGCGCCCCCGAGGTTCAGCGTCCCGGCGTCGACGTGCACCATCACGGCCTGCGGCTCTCCCGTGGCGAAGTAGTGCCCCATGGCGGCCGACAGCGCGATGAACTCATGCGTGCACAGGATCGAGCGGGGGTGCGGGGTGCCCGCCACGCGCGCCGCGGCGAGGGCCTCCTGGACGGGCGCGGTGTCCGTTCCCGGGTTGATGAACAGATGGGTGACGCCCTCATCGGCCAGGGTCGCGACCAGCTCCGATGCGGCGGGGGGTGCCGTCTCACTCTCATGGATCATGTGCCTTTCATAGCGCGGCGGGGACCCCATGCCCAGGGAGGCGCCACTGATGACTTTGAGTCATCAGTGATGCACGAACAATTATTTGTCGCCATGAATGGTGCGGGTTACCGTGATCGTAAAGTAGTTGAAATATCAGTGGACCACGCTTTTCCGCCCCCTCCACTCCCCTACGCTCCCTTCCTCCGAATCCAGGGAAACGTCGGCCGAATGGAGCTTCATGGAAGTCGTCGTCTTCGATCTCATGCCCTACGCCGCCCGCGTCGACCACCTGGCCGAGGACGGCGAACTGCCCTGGCCGCTGGAACGGCGGCACTTCGACCCCGACACGGCGGTCCGCACCTACGCCGACCATCTGCGCGCTTGGGAACTGCTCGACGAACTGGGATATGACGGCGTCGGCTTCAACGAGCACCACACCTCCCCCTACGGCCTGATGAATTCGCCGAACCTGCTCGCCGCCGCCGCGTCCCAGCGCACCCGGCGGCTGCGGCTGCACATTTACGCCAACCTGCTGCCGCTGCACGAGCCGCTGCGCGTCGCCGAGGAACTGGCCATGCTCGACTGCATGTCCGGCGGCCGGGTCGTGGCCGGGTTCGCCCGCGGCATCCCGCGCGAGCACACCGTCTACGGCGTGCCGATGGCCGAGTCGCGGGCGCGCTTCGAGGAGGCGTACGAGATCGTGCGCGCCCTGTGGACGGACGAGGTGACCACCTACAAGGGCCGGTTCTGGTCCTACAGCGACGTGGCGATCTGGCCCCGTCCCGTCCAGCAGCCGCACCCGCCGACCTGGGTGCCGGTCACCAGCAGCAAGGAGACCATCGAATGGGCGGGCCGCAACAACGTCGCCATCACACCCGGCCTGGGGCATCCGGGGCTGCGTGACGACGTCCTGCGCTACTACGCGTCCTGCCTGCGCGCGGCCGGGCACACGCTGACACCCGACCACGTGCACCTGAACGTCGACGCGTACGTCGCCGACGACAAGGACCAGGCCGTACGGGAGGCCGGGCCGCACCTGCTCTACTTCAACCGCACCCTGTTCAGCCACGGCAACGAGACCGAGGTCGGCGCGCAACGCAGGACCGGCTACGTCAGCGCGAGCTCGCTCGACTACGTCCGCCCGGAGAACCTGCCCGCCGCGCGCCGCGCCAAGTCCGACTATCGCGACCAGACCATGGCCGACATCGAACGCCAGGCCGCGAACTGGGCGTGGGGGTCGCCCGACGAGGTCCGCGACCGCATCCTCGACCAGGCACGGCAGGCAGGCGCCGGCAAGGTCCTGGTCAACCTGAACCGCGGGTCGATGCCGGGCGAGATGTTCCAGGAGCAGATCCGCCGGTTCGCGCGGGACGTGCTCCCCGCCCTGCACGAGTACGAGCCCGCGATCCCCGAATCGCTGCGATGAGCCGAGGCGGAGGTCCGCCATGCCCGCAATGCCAGTCGCGCCCGCAGCCCGCAGGCCGTTCATCCCGCGTCCCTGGCTGGTGCTCGGCCTGCTGACCGCCTTCTGGGGGCTGGTCGGGCTGAACCGGCTGGGAATCTCGTATCTGTTCCCCGTGATCATCCCGGAGTTCGGGATGACCTACACCCAGGCCAGCCTGCTCATCTCGGGCACCTCGCTGGCCTGGGCGTTCTCCAGCTGGCTCGCCGGCTGGCTGTCGGACCGGCACGGACGGCGCGCCGTGCTGATCCCCGGCGCCGCGCTGGCCTGCGTCTCCACGGCGGCCATGGGCGGCACGTGGAACTTCTGGTCGATGTTCGTGGTCCGCGAGTTCGTCGGTCTCGGCGACGGCGTCGGGTGGCCGAACGCGCAGGCCGTCCTGGCCGCGGAGTTCCCCGCCAAGCGGCGCGCGCTGGTGCAGTCGATCTTCACCGCCGGGTACCCGCTGTTCGGCAGCGTCCTGGGCGCGGTGATCATCACCCGGATGGCCGACGCGTTCGGCTGGCGCCCGGTGTGGCCGATCATCGGCGGGGTGTTCCTGCTGGTCGTCCTGGGCCTGTACGTCGTCATGCGGGAACCTGCGCTGCCGGCGGGCAAGGAGGAGAGGCCCGGCCTGCTGGAGGCCCTGAAGGTCGTGCGGAACCGCCGGGTGGTCGCGCTCATGATCGTGCAGAGCGGCGCGCTGGGCTGGCTCCAGGTCTCGGTGGCCTTCAACGCGGTGTTCCTCACCGACGCGCGCGGGCTGAGCCTGGTGGACGCTGGCTCGGTGCTCGCGGTCTTCGGGCTCGCCACCCTGACGGGCACGCTGGTGCTGCCGACCGTCTCCGACTACATCGGGCGGCGCACCATGCTGGTCGCGGCCGGGCTGGCCAGCGGCGCGTTCCTCACCTTCTACGTGCTGGGCGGGTTCGGCGTCGTCATGTCCGCCGCGCTGCTCGCGGCCAGCGGGTTCTTCCAGGGCGTGCTGATCCCGCTGGGCTCGGCGACCTGCGTGGTCGAGCAGGTGCCGGCGCGGATCCAGGCCACCGCCATGGGCGCGGTCAACTTCGCCGGCGTGATCATCGGGACCACGCTGCTGCCGATCATCGGCGGGCAGCTCGGCGACCGTCTCGGGCTGACCGCGCCGATGCTGCTGGCCGCGGGGGCCGTGGTCGTCGCCGGGCTGGCCGCGATGTCGGTCCAGGAGACGGCACCGCGCCTCGTGGCCCGCCGCAAGGCGGCCATGCCCGAGGGGGCGGCGGACGGCCTCAAGGCGTGAGCGCGCGGTGCGCTCACGCCGGTGGTCAGCGGCCGTCCCAGCGGGCGCGGCGCATGTCCACACGGCGGCCGTCCGGACGCAAGGGCGTGCCCTCGGCCCGGTACTCCTGCAAGGCGCTGACCTCGTGCCCCTGAGGAGGACTGCCGTCCGCACGGACCACCCGCCACCACGGCACCCCTCCCCCGTACAGGGACATCACACGGCCCACCTGGCGTGGCCCGCCGCTGCCCACCATCTCCGCCACGTCGCCGTACGCCAGGACGCGGCCGGGCGGGATCCGCTCCACGGTGTCCAGCACGGCTTCGGCATAGTCGTCAGGGTCCGCTCGCACCCGCCGATTCTGGCCCGCCGGCGGTAGGCGTCGCCACCACAGGCGGGCGCCCGCCGTCTAGCGCGGGGAGTCCGGCCACTTCCACTCCTGGGCGGGGTCCCCGTCCGGCCCCGGAGGTTGCAGCCGTGGCCGGCCGACCGGAGCGCCCGCGCCGGGCGATCCCGGTTCAGGGGCCGTCCAGTAGTCCCGGCGGGCGGGGGGATACGCGGGTCCCGCCATCGCGAAGCCGCCGCCACCGGCCGGTCCGGCGAGGCCCATGGCCGCGAGGTCCGGTCGCTGGTCGCGCGGATGACGGCGGGCCAGGGTGATCCCGATGGCGGCGGCGGCCAGCGCGCCCACGACGCCCACGCTGACGACGACGATGATGACGACCGTCACCCACGCGGGCCTGGGAATGACCTCGACCGGCCCCGGCTCACCGGCGCCGAAGCGCTGCCCGGCGGGCTTGCCCGCGGCGCCGGGACGCGGCTTGGTCAGCGCGTCGGCGGCGGTGAGGGCGCGGGCGGCGTTGACCTCCCCGAAGCCGACATCGGGGTTGTAGGTGCCGCTGGCCCCGTACCGGGTCCCGGCGATGATGGCCTGCGCGACCAGCGTCGGCGGCAGCTTCGGATGCCTGGACCTGATCAGCGCGGCGATGCCCGAGACCAGGGCGGTGGAGTCGCTCGTCCCGTCGGTCAGGAAGTACTCGCCGCCGGGGGCCGCCACCGGGAGCCCGGAACCGGGCGCGGCGACCAGCACCGAGTAGTTGCGGTTGGAGAACGGCGCGCGGGCATGGTCCTCGCCGGTCGCCGCCACGGCGATCACACCGGGATACGAGGCCGGGTACGAGTAGGGGGCGAAACCGTCGTCGTCGAGCAGCCTGCGCTTCGCGCCGTCGTTGCCCGCCGCCGACACGACCACGACGCCCTTGGAGATGGCGTAGGCGACGGCCGCGCGGTCGTCCGGGTTCTCCTCGTTCCGGCCGAGGGAGAGGTTGATGACGTCGGCGCCGTGGTCGACCGCGTACCGGATGCCGCGCGCCACCGCGCCCTGCGCCCGCTCGGAGGCGCGGAACGCCGGGAACGAGGCGTCCTCGCGCTCGGCGATGGCGCGGATCGCCAGGATCCTCGCCTCCGGCGCGACGCCCATGATCCCGTCCCGGCGTCCCGGCCCGTGCCCGTGCCCGGCGATCAGCGAGGCCATCCCGGTGCCGTGCAGCCGCGCCGGCCGGGTGCCCGCGTCGACGGACCTCAGCATGTTGGGCCCGGTGGTGACCGAGCCGGTCAGGTCGGCGTGGCGCGCGTCCACGCCCGAGTCCACCACCGCGACGGTCACCCCGGCGCCCCGGGTGATACGCCACGCGGACCGCACGTCCAGCGTGGTCATCATGGCGCGCTGCCGGTCACGGACCTCGTCGGCGGCGGCCGCGGGAACCGGTCCGGCGGGGACGAGGGCGGTCGCGCACCCGGCCGCCAGCACGGCCAGGGCCGCCACGGCTGCCCGGCGGGCGCCACCCCCGAACGAACCCATTCAGCACCGCCATTCTCGGCTGGAGCAGTCCGGCACGGCCCGCGTGGACAGTGGCCGGACGACCGCGTCGGCGAGCTGGGCCGCGAACGCGTACGGGTTCCCCGGGAGCCTCTTGGTGATCGCGGCCGCCGGACGGCCGTCGCTGTGGCCGGCGGTCGTCAGCATGACGTACGGGCCGCCGCGGTCGCTGGTTCGGTCCTGGCGGGCCGCGTCCAGGAACCGGGCCGACGCGGTACCGGGGAACGAGACGGCGCGCAGCGCGGGGCGCACGCCGCTCGACCGATCCGCCACAGGGGTCTTGGGCAGTTCGCGGTAGGCGCGGTCGGCCCTCCAGGCGTCGGGGAACGCGGCCACGCCCACCGTCACGACGATCCCCTGCAACTGGTCCGCGTACGTGGCGCGCAGCACCGCGCGGCAGCCGTGCCGGCTCAGCACCGAGGCGATCTCGGGGTCCACGGTGTTCTGGCAGTTGCCCTCGGCGGCGATGCCGAGCCGGGACGCGTACTCGGTCTTGTCCCTGCGGACCGTGTAGGGCAGCCGCGCGGGGAAGATCCGTCCCGCGGGCCAGACCTGCCAGCGCCGCGCCACCTCCGCGTTCGCGGCACGTTCCAGCTCGGCGGTGGTCGGTTCACGGGTCAGCGTCGTCCACGCGGCGGCGCCCGCCGCGGCGCAGACCATCGCGTAGCAGCACCCCAGGACGATCGCCACGACCATCCACTGCCGCGCGCGCAACCCGAGGACGGTCGCCGGGTTACCCCCATAGAAAGCAGGAGCCGCCTGTACCGTGCCGGGCATCGGCCCCTGCCGCGCGTAATGAGGCCCCGTCATGGTCGGACGGGCACCGGGCACGGGAGCGCCCCCAGGCCGGCCGCCGGGCGGCTCGGCCGCCGGAGGGCCGGGCGCGCCTGGGGGGTGAGAAGGGGGCAGGAACGCCACAAGCGCCAAGATTAGCTGTGAATCGCCCCGTTCCGCCCTTGCGTCAGGGTGATCAGTCAGGTTCCCGGCCCGGCACGCCGCCTCGGGCGAACCGGGGCCATACCCTTTGACGTGCGCCTTCCATCACACGGGCGTTCGGGGAATGCGCAAAGGCATGGCAAGGTTGTGCCGTGGTGGGACGTTACCGTCCCCGCCCCGTCACAGCCCAGCGTCAGCACAGGAGCACCCACAGTGTCGTTGCCACCTCTGGTAGAGCCCGCCGCGGAGCTCACCCGCGACGAGGTCAACCGTTACTCACGGCATCTGATCATTCCCGACGTCGGGATGGCCGGTCAGAAGCGGCTCAAGAACTCCAAGGTCCTGGTGGTCGGCGCCGGCGGCCTCGGCTCCCCGGCGCTGATGTACCTGGCCGCGGCGGGCGTCGGCACGCTCGGCATCATCGACTTCGACGTGGTGGACGAGTCCAACCTGCAGCGGCAGGTCATCCACCGGCAGTCGTCGCTGGGCAAGCCCAAGGTCGAGTCGGCCGCCGCCACCGTCCGTGAGATCAACCCGTTGATCGACGTGATCGAGCACAACACCGCGCTCGACCGCGACAACATCATGGACATCTTCTCCGGGTACGACCTGATCCTGGACGGCACCGACAACTTCGCCACCCGCTACATGGTCAACGACGCGGCGGTGCTGCTCGGCAAGCCGTACGTGTGGGGCTCGATCTACCGCTTCGACGGCCAGGCGTCCGTCTTCTGGGCCGAGCACGGCCCCTGCTACCGCTGCCTCTACCCCGAGCCGCCGCCGCCCGGCATGGTCCCGTCCTGCGCGGAGGGCGGGGTCCTCGGCGTCCTGTGCGCGTCGATCGGCTCCATCCAGGTGAACGAGGCCATCAAGCTCCTCGCGGGCATCGGCGAGCCGCTGGTCGGACGCCTGATGATCTACGACGCCCTGGAGATGACCTACCGCCAGGTCACGGTCCGCAAGGACCCCGAGTGCCCGCTGTGCGGCAAGAACCCCACGCAGACCGAGCTCCTGGAGGACTACGAGGCGTTCTGCGGCGCGGTGTCGGACGAGGCCGCCGAGGCCGTCAAGGACTCCACCATCTCCGCCACCGACCTGAAGGCCATGCAGGACCGCGGTGACGACATCTTCCTGGTGGACGTCCGCGAGCCCAACGAGTACGAGATCGTCTCCATCCCGGGCGCCACGCTGATCCCCAAGGGCGAGTTCCTGGACGGCAGCGCCCTGGAGCGCCTCCCGCAGGACAAGAAGATCGTCCTGCACTGCAAGTCGGGCGCCCGCAGCGCCGAGGCGCTGGCCGTGGTGAAGAACGCCGGCTTCTCCGACGCCGTCCACGTAGGCGGAGGCGTCCTGGCCTGGGTCAAGCAAGTGGACCCGAGCCTCCCGTCGTACTGACCCCGAAGAGCCCCGGCCTCCAGGCCGGGGCTCTGGCCGTCCAGGGCGAACGGTGATACAGAAAAAGCGTGAGCCTCTCCGCGCCGCGGCCCCGGCCAGCACATCTAGGGCTCGCGTTCATCCTCCCCGTCGCCCTGGCCGCGGCCTTCCTGTGGTGGCAGCCCTCCCGATCGTCCGATGAGTTCACAGCGGCCGAGAAACGCTCCCTCGCGACACTGCGCGTGATCGACGCGAAGCTGCCCCTCCTGGCCATGACGAACTACGGCCCGTACGACGCGACCCGGCCCGTCGCCAAGGCCCACGTCGGCCGCTCGTTCGCGTGTTCCCTCTTCGTCGCCACCAAAGGCCCACGCGGCCCGCTCTTCGGCCGCAACTTCGACTGGGCCCCGAACGCGGCGATGCTGGTCACCAACCGCCCACCCCGCGGCCCCACGTCGATCTCCCTGGTCGACCTCTCGTACGCGGCCGTGACTCCCCAAGAGGCCACCCGCGCGAGAAACGACCCGGCCGTCCAACGCAAGCTCCTGCAAGCCGTGAAGATCCCCTTCGACGGCCTGAACGAGCACGGCCTCGCCATAGGCTTCGCCCAAGTCCCGGCCGCCCAACCTCCACGCGTACCGAACCGCCCCACAGCCGGCAGCGCCCGCGTCCAACGCCTCGTCCTCGACCAGGCCCGCACGGTGGACCAGGCCATCGCCATCTTCGGCCGCTACAACGTCGAGTTCCCCCCGGACGAGCCGGCACTGCACTACCTCCTCGCCGACGCGACCGGCCAGGCCGCGGCCATCGAGTTCGTCAACGGCCGCATGCACGTCATACGCGACACCCCACACGCCATCACCAACTTCGTCCTGACCGGCACCACCGACCGCAAGGACCTCCGCTACCGCACCATCACCAGCAAACTGCGAGCCACCAAGAACAGCCTCAACCCAACCGAGGCGATGGACCTCCTCTCCGAAGTAGCCCAACGCCACACCCGCTGGTCAGCCGTCTACGAACTCACCCAAGGCACCCTCCACCTCACCCTCGACCGCGACTACTCCAAACACCACACCTTCCACCTCAAACCAAACTGAGAACCGTTCAGCGGTGGTCCGGCTCTTCGTTGTCGGTGGGGGGTTTGGGCCAGTGTTTGGCGTGGCCGTTGCCGCTGCGGCCTCGGCCGGCGGCCTTGGCGGGGTCGCCGGGTGGGGGTGTGTACTTGAGGCCGAGCTGGGGTGCCATGTCGGCGAGCATCAGCTCGAACATGGGCTCCGGGTCTTCCAGGGCGAACTCCAGGTGGCCGAAGATCTCCAGGCTGACGGCGCCCTGGAGCCTCACCCAGGACTGGAGGAAGGTCTGGATCACGCCGAGCGGGAGTTCCGCGCCGCCCTCCAGGGTGAGGTCGCGGTAGCGGCGGAGCTGGCCGCGCAGGCGCGGTTCGATCTCATCGTCGGAGGGAACCGGGAAAGGCGCCTTCTGCCAGAGTTCGAGGAACAGGGAGAGGAAGGTCCAGCCGAACTTCTGGGCGCTCTCCTCGGCGACGTCGATCTGCTTGCGGTTGGTCAGGCCGGGCAGCGGGGAGCCGAACAGGAGCCCGTACTCGCGCCGGTGCGCGAACGCCCACCGGCGGAAGCTGCGGGCGACCGCCAGGAGCCGTCCGCTGAGGTCTCCGTCGGGGACGGCGCGCAGCCCCTCCTCCAGGGCCGCGGTGAGATCGTTGAAGATGTCGCCGACCACATGCCGTAGCAGTTCGGCATGACTGCCGAAATAGCGGTAGAGCCCGGGCGCGGTCATGCCCATCTCGCGGGCGATCGCGCGCAGCGTCACCGCCTCGGGTCCCTGGTCGACCAGAATGCGCCGGGCCGTCTCGGTGATCTCCTGGACGGTCGCCGCGCGCAGCCGGTCGCGCCGTGACTCCCCCAAGCCGCCCACAGTCACCTCCGCCATGTCGCCTCTGTGCCTGCATGTCCGACGGTGTCCGGTTCAAGTCCGGGACCGCGGACCAGACTTGCATGTTCTCTCACTAACGCCGTTGACGGAAGCTTACGCCGTATGCGAAGTTAACACTATTCGCGAGTAAACGTTGTTCACTTCCGTGACGACGTGGAGCGAGGAACGCGGGTGAGGCCCATGTTCGCAGCCTGGGGCCGGTTGACCTACCGGTGGCGCCGCACCATTCTCGCGGCGGCGCTGACCGCGATCTTCACCGTCGGAGTGTGGGGTACGGGCGTGTTCGGCGCGCTCACCGCGTCCGGCGGCTTCGACACTCCGGGCAGCGGCAGCGACCTCGCCGAACGGGTCGCCGCGTCCGAACTCGGCCGCGACGACGCCGACGTCGTGGTGCTCTACCGCTCGACCGACGGGCGGACGGTGGACGACCCCGGCTACCGGCGGGCCGTCCTGGGATCGCTCGACTCCCTGCCCGGCCACCTGATCACCTCCAGCGCCACCTACTGGGACACCGGTTCACCGCAGATGGTGGGCCGGGACCGGACGATCACGTACGCGGTGCTCCGCCTGGCCGGGGACGAGGCGGCACGGCAGAAAGCCTACGAGGAGATCCGCGACGACCTGCACGACGTGGGCGGCGGCGTGACCGCGTCCGTCGGCGGCGCGCTGGTCACGCAGACCACCATCAACGAGCAGGTGTCCTCCGACATCGGCAAGGCCGAGGGCATGGCGTTCCCCGTGCTGCTGGCGCTGCTGCTGGTGATCTTCGGCGGGGCGGTGGCGGCGAGCCTGCCCCTCGTGGTCGGCGGCCTGGCGATCCTCGGCTCGTTCGTCGCGCTGCACGCGCTCACCTACGTCACGGACGTGTCGATCTTCGCGATCAACATCACCACGTTCCTGGGGCTCGCCCTGGCCATCGACTACGGGCTGTTCATCGTCGGCCGCTTCCGCGAGGAGCTGCGCCGGACGTCCTCAGCCGGGCAGCGAATCCCGGCGAACAGCATGGCCACCAACGGGTACGGGCAGTTCGTCCCGCCTGTGAAGGTGCAGTTCAACTTCTCTGTGAACGGGAACGGGCACTCGAACGGGAACGGCAACGGGCGCTCCAACGGCAACGGGAACGGGCGTGTCGTCAAGGGCGTGCCGGACGTTGAGCGGGCGCTGGCCGCGACCATGGCCACCGCCGGCCGCACAGTGGCGATCTCCGGGATCACCGTCGCGGTGTCGCTGGCCGGGCTGCTGCTGTTCGACCAGACCTTCCTCCTCTCCATGGGGTACGGCGGCATCGCGACCGTCTTCGTCTGCATGCTCGGCGCGCTCACCATCCTGCCCGCACTGCTCGCCGTACTCGGCACCAAGGTCGACGCCCTCCCCGTACGGCGGCGCAAGAAGCAGGCGAAGGGGTCCGACGAGCCAGGACGCTGGTGGCTGCGGCTCGGGCACAGCGTCATGCGCCGCCCCGCCGTGTACGCCGTGGCCGCCATGGCGCTGCTGCTGGCGCTCGGCGCCCCCTTCCTCCGCGTCAACTGGGGCGGATTCGACGCCAAAGTGCTCCCCGAAGGCGCGGAACCCCGGGTCGTCGCCGAGACGATGGAAGCCCAGTTCCCGCGCAACATCACCAGCCCGATCGTCGCCGTCGTCCACGGCACCGACGACCAGGCGGCCATCCAGGCGTACAAGACGCGGCTGTCCACGGTGCCCGGCATCACCAGCGCGACGATCACCGGTCAGGAGGGCAAGACCACCCGGATCGCGCTGCTGTACGACGCCGACCCCAACTCCGGCGCCGCCCGCGACCTCGTCGGCAAGGTCCGCGACGTACAGGCGCCCGCAGGCGCGCAGGTGTACGTGGGCGGCGTCACCGCGGTCGTCGTCGACCAGCTCGAAAGCATGGGCTCGCACCTGCCATGGCTCGCGCTGACCGTCGGCGTCGCCACGTTCGTGCTGCTCTTCCTCGCCTTCGGCTCACTGGTGCTGCCCGTCAAGGCCATCGTGATGAACCTGCTGTCCCTGTCGGCCACCTTCGGCGCCGTCGTCGTGATCTTCCAGGACGGGCTGCTATCCGGGGCGCTGGACTTCACCGCGACCGGATCCATCGCCCCCGCCATGCCGATCCTCATGCTGGCCATGCTGTTCGGGATCTCCATGGACTACGAGGTCTTCCTGCTGTCCCGCATCCGCGAACGCTACGAGGCCACCGGCGACACCACCCTCGCGGTCGCCGGCGGGCTACGCCGCACCGGCACGGTCATCACCAGCGCCGCGCTGCTGTTCGTCGTGGTCATCGGCGCGTTCGCCACCTCCGGGATCACCTTCATCAAGATGGTCGGCATCGGCATGGTCATCGCGATCGTGGTGGACGCCACCATCGTCCGCGCCCTGCTCGTCCCCGCCACGATGCGGCTGCTCGGCCCGGCGTGCTGGTGGGCGCCCGGCCCCCTCGCCCGCATCCACCGCCGGTACGGAATCAGCGAAACGACACCACCCGTCCGCGAACGCGCCAACGAAACCGCGGACGAACGCACGCTGGAACCCGCCGGCACCTAGACCTGCCACGGGGAGAACGGGGCGGGAGAAACAGCCCCGGCGGTTGGACCAGGCCGCCGGGGCTGTGACATATGTGGGGGGGCTGTGACATATGTGGGGGGGC
>NZ_JBIMPP010000064.1:0-44032 GCF_043906805.1 Actinomadura sp. SCN-SB
CGGAAGCCCCGGAGACTGGGCGTTCGAACTCCGCGACTGAAAGCGCGATGGTGCGGACCTGAGCGACCTCTTCCGGAGACCTGAGCCACCCACCCCCGGCGCGCGGGGGCTGTGAGGACTGGTTTACCTGGCTGTTGCATGGGGCCGCCTCCGGCGTAACAGCAGGCGGGCTAACTGGACGCGACTATCGGTCGCTTGACAGAAATTCGGGCGTCCAGGAGGACGAATGATCATCGCCGGGGTGGGCCTGACGGTTCTGCTCGTGCTCGTGGTCGGCATCGCGGTGGCCCGCTTCGTCGACGGCGATTCCACCAACTATCTCGTCGCCGGGCGGCAGCTCGGCGTGCCGCTGGTGTCGGTCGCGCTGGCCACCGCCGCCGTCGACTCCAACGCCACCATCGGCAACACCGACCTGTCGGCCGACCTGGGGTTCTGGGCGGGCGCCTCGCTGGCGCTGGGGCTGGCCATCTGCCTGCTGCTGGCCGGGCTCTTCCTGGCCAAGCCGATGAACCGGATGGGGCTGATGACCCTCGCGGACTTCTTCGCGCGCCGCTACACGCGCCGCGTCGAGGTCGGCGCGGGCGTGCTCATGGTCGTGGCGTTCACCGTGCTGCTGGCCGGGAACCTGGTCGCCCTCGGGTTCCTGATGGACAGGTTCGCCGGGGTCCCCTACGAGCTGGGCGTCGTCGTCGCCATCGCGCTCATCCTGGCCTACACCGTCGGCGGCGGGCTGTTCTCGGACGTCTACACCGCCGTCATCCAGGCCGCCATCACCATCGGCGCCACCCTCGCGCTGTTCGGCTGGGTGGTCGCCGACCACGGGATCAGCGTCCCGGACGGGGCCGGGCCCTTCGACCTGGGGCAGCTGACCGATCCGGCGCAGGGCGCCGCCATCAACTGGGCGACGCTGGTCTCGCTCGGCATCGGCGACCTGGTCGCCATCGACTTCATGCAGCGCATCTTCGGCGCCCGCAGTCCCGAGGCGGCGCGCCGCGCCTGTTTCGTCGGCGCCGGTTTCACCGCGCTCATCGGCGTGGTGTGGTCGCTGATCGCGCTGACCGGCGCCGCCGAGCTCGGGCTGAAGCCCGCCGACGGGCCCGTCATCTACCAGTTGCTCGACGGCGGGGCGCCGGTGCTGCTCGCCGTGCTCGTGCTGTCCGGGGTCGTGGCCGCGTCGTTCTCCACCGGGTCGGGCGCCGTGCTGGCCACCTCGGCGGTGACGGTCCGCAACATCGCCGGTCTCAAGCGCGGCGTCGAGCCGGGCCGCAAGGACCCGCTGCTGCGGTGGGTGCGCATCGCGATGCTGCCCGTCGCGGTCTGCGCCACGCTCCTGGCCGTACGGGTCTCGCAGACCGGCATCCTGCTGACGCTCGCGTTCGACCTCATGCTGGCCTGCCTGATCGGGCCGTTCCTGCTCGGGGTGTTCTGGCGGCGGTCGACGGCGATGGGCGCGCTGGTGGGCATGGGCGTGGGGCTGGTCGTCCGGCTGGTGTTCCTCGCGCTGACCCCGACCCTCTACGGCCTGCCGAACGACCTCTTCCACGTCGAGAACGGACTGGTGGGGGAGGGGTTCGACGGATGGGCCACGCTGCTCGCCGGCGCGCTCGGCCTCGCCGCGTTCGTCCTGGCCTCGCTGGCCAGCCGTTCGCGCGACGAGGAGGAGCGCGACCTGCGGTCCTTCGACTACCGGGTGGTGGACGTGCCCGAGCCGGAGGCCCCGGGCGGCGTGCCCGTCGCCGGGGTGTGACCGGCCGCTCAGCGGCCGACGATCCTCAGCGCGGCCTCGGCGATGCGGTCCCCGGTGCCCGCGGGCATCGGGGCGCCGCCCGCGCGCTGACGGCACAGGATCACGCTCTCCACGAGCCCGAACACGAGGTCGGCGACGGCCCCGTGCTCGGGCTCCGGAGCGTCCGGCAGGCACTGCTCGACCAGGGCGCGGTAGGCGCCGACCAGGCGGTCGCGCTCGGCGCGGAAGGGGGACAGGGCCTCGTCGGCGACCTCGGGCAGCAGGTAGAGCGCGCCGAGGTTGCGGGGGCTGGTCGCCAGGAGGTCGGCGTCGTAGGCGCACAGGCGGCGCAGCCGCTCGCGGGGCGGCAGCCCGTTCTCGCCGGCGATCCGCTCCGCCATGACGATCGACGGCCGGACCGTCTGCAGGAGCAGGGCGAGCAGCACCTCGTGCTTGTTGGCGAAGTAGTGGTACAGCGTCGCCTGGGAGATGCCCGCCGCCTTGGCCAGCCGGTAGGTGCTCACCGAGCCGAACCCCGCCGTGCAGAAGAGGTCGGCCCCCGCGTCCAGGATGTCCTGCTCCGTGCTGCCCGAGAGAGAGGGGCCCTTGGTCCGGGGGCGTCCGCGTCCTGCCATGGACGGAACGTAGCAGGATCGCCGATTTACATGCCGTTCACACGTCTGAGATCTGGCGCGTCACCGCGCCGGTTTCACTTTTCTGTTGATCGACAGAAAGTCGGAGGAGGTAAGCCGTGCCCGCAGCGACCGCCACGACGGCAGGAGCCAGGGAACACGCCCGTGCCCAGGAGGGGACCGTCGTCTACGCCGCGCCGACCGTCCCGGCCTCGTCGCAGACCGACGTCCCGGACGGTGTCGCGCCGGAGGACGTCGTCTGGAGCGACCGCCTGCCCGGCGGCGGCTACGCCCACCGCGTGCTGGCTCCCGGCATGCGGGTGCGCCTGACCGACGTCACCGGTGACGCCTGCGCGCAGGTCGTGCTGTACCACGCCGACATGCCGTGGGAGCGGCTGAACATCGCCGACACCGCCAAGATCCAGTGGCAGGTGTACCCGCGCGCGGGCTACCTGCTGCTCAGCGACCAGGCACGGGTGCTCGCGACGATCGTCGAGGACACCTCCGGTCACCACGACACGATCTACGGCGCGTCCACCAAGGCCCGCAACGAGCGCCGCTACGGGGACGGCTCCGTGCACGGCCCCAGCCCCGCCGGACGCGAGCTCCTGGTCAACGGGGCCCTCAAGAACGGCCTGGAGCGGCGCGACGTGCCCCCGGCGATCTCGTTCTTCCAGGGCGTGCGCATCGACGACGGGCGTCCCGTCTGGCAGGGGTCGGCGGGGGCGGGCGCGCAGGTCACGCTGCGCACCGAGCTGCCCGTCGTCGTGCTCGTCGCCAACGCCGCCCACCCCCTCGACCCGCGCGAGCGGTACACCTGCGGCGCGCTGGAGGTCCTGGCCTGGCGCGACCGCGTCACCACCCCCGAGGACCCGGAGTGGACGGCCACCCCCGAGGGACGCCGCGCCTTCGAGAACACCGCCGACCACCGCGCAGGACGGAGCACCCGATGAGCGTCACCCACCTCGGCACGAAGACCCCGGGCGACCCGGCCGCCGCCGAGGCGTCCATCACCGCGGCCGCGGCGCGGTTCGGCGCGATCGTCCACCGCGAGACCGTGCCCCCCCGCGCCCCCTGGTCCCGCGTCCTGAAGGCGGGGGAGGTCCTGACCATCGTGGACCTGGACGGCAACCAGGCCGTCGACTTCCTCGCCTACGACGCCCACGACCACTCGCGCGCGTACAGCGCCCAGGCCACGCTCCAGGAGCAGGACTCGGTGTTCCTGACCACCGGCTCCGTCCTGCGCGACAACGAGGGCGAGGCCCTGCTGGTCATCGCCGCCGACGGCGTGGGCCGCCACGACACCCTCGGGGGCGCCTGCTCCCGGGAGTCCAACACGCTGCGCTACGGCCACCACACCTACGCCCAGCACGCCTGCGCCGACAACTTCATCAACGAGCTGTCCAAGTACGGGATGGGCAAGCGCGACCAGGTCTCCAACATCAACTGGTTCATGAACGTCCCGGTCGACCCGGACGGCGCGCTCGGCATCGTCGACGGCATCTCCGCGCCCGGCCTGGCCCTGTCGCTGCGCGCGGAGAAGGACACGCTGGCGGTGGTGTCGAACTGCCCGCAGATCAACAACCCCTGCAACGGCTTCGACCCGTCCCGCGTGGAGATGGTGGTGCACCGTGGCTGACCGGTCACACGGGCGGCTCGGCGTCTCCACGGTCCTGGTCGCCAACCGGGGCGAGATCGCCTGCCGCGTGATCCGGTCCGCCAGATCCCTCGGCCTGCGCACCGTCGCCGTGTTCTCCGAGGCCGACCGGGGCGCCGCGCACGTCCTGGCCGCGGACGAGGCCGTCCTGCTCGGCCCCGCCGCGCCCGCGCAGTCGTACCTGAACGCCGAGGCCGTGCTGCGCGCCGCCAAGGAGACCGGCGCCGACGCCGTCCACCCCGGCTACGGCTTCCTGTCCGAGGACGCCGACTTCGCCGAGGCGGTCGAGGGCGCCGGAATGGTGTTCGTCGGCCCGACCCCCGCGCAACTGCGCGCCTTCGGCGACAAGCACACGGCGCGGGCGGCGGCCGTGGCCGCGGGCGTGCCGGTCTTCCCCGGCACCGGCCTGCTCCGGGACGCCGAGCACGCGGTGGCCGAGGTCGGGCGCATCGGGTACCCGGTGATGCTCAAGGCCACGGGCGGGGGCGGCGGCATCGGCATGAGCGTGTGCCGGGACGCCGCCGAGCTGCGCGCGGCCTACGCCCGCGTCACGTCCCTGGCCGAGCGCTCCTTCGGCTCCGGCGGGGTGTTCGCCGAGCGGTACGTCGCCAGCGCCCGCCACGTCGAGGTCCAGGTCTTCGGGGACGGGGCGGGCGGCGTCGTCACCCTCGGAGACCGCGACTGCTCCCTTCAGCGCCGCAACCAGAAGGTCGTCGAGGAGGCGCCCGCCCCGGCGCTGCCCGCCGAGGTGAGGCGGCGGCTGCACGACTCGTCCCGGGCCCTGGCCGCCGGGATCGGATACCGGTCGGCGGGGACCGTCGAGTTCGTCTACGACCCCGAGCGCCGGGAGGCGTCCTTCCTGGAGGTCAACGCCCGCCTCCAGGTCGAGCACCCCGTGACCGAGCAGGTCACCGGCATCGACCTCGTCGAGTGGATGCTGCGCCTGGCCGGTGGCGACGCCGCCTTCCTCGCCCCGTACGTGCGGACGGGCGCCGTGCCCGTGCGCGGCCACGCCGTCGAGGCCCGCGTCTACGCCGAGGACCCGGCCAACGGCTTCCGCCCGTCCGCGGGCCCGCTCACCCGCGTGGACCTGCCCGAGGGGGACGGCGTCCGCGTCGACGCGTGGGTCACGACGGGCACCGACGTCACCACCGCCTACGACCCCCTGCTCGCCAAGGTCATCGCCACGGGCGCCGACCGCGACGACGCGCTGGGCCGCCTCGGCGGCGCGCTCGCCGCGACCCGCCTGGACGGCATCGAGGTCAACCTCGGGATGCTGCGCGCCGCCGTGCGCCTGCCCGAGTTCCGGGCCGCCGAGCACACCACGTCCACCCTGACCGGCCTGGGAGACCCCGAGCCCCGCATCACCGTGGGACGCGCGGGCCTCATGACCACCGTGCAGGACGCCGACGGCCGCCTGGGCCACTGGCAGGTCGGCGTGCCGCCGTCGGGCGCCATGGACGACCGCTCGCTGCGCCTGGCCAACCTCGCGCTCGGCAACGACGAGAACGCCGCCGGCCTGGAGTGCACCGCGGGCGGCCCCGCACTCACCTTCACCCACGACACCACCGTGTGCGTGGCCGGTGCCCCGTCCCCGGTCACCGTCGACGGGGCTGCGGTCCCGATGTGGGAGCCGGTGCGCGTACCGGCAGGCGCCACACTGGACGTGGGCGCTCCCGAGGCCGGGCTGCGCACCTACATCGCGTTCGCGGGCGGCGGTCTGGACGTCCCCGCCTATCTGGGGTCGACGGCCACGTTCACCCTGGGCGGGTTCGGCGGCCACGGCGGTCGCGCCCTGCGTCCAGGGGACGTCCTGCGGACGCGCGGGGACACAGAGGGCGCGGAAACCGCGCCCGTCCCGGCATCCCGCCGTCCCCGGTTCGGCACGCACTGGGAACTGCTCGTCACCGAGGGCCCGCACGCGGCCCCCGAGTTCTTCACCCGCGCGGACATCGACGGGCTCTACGCCACCGACTACGAGGTCCACTTCAACTCCGCGCGCACGGGCGTGCGCCTGATGGGACCCAAACCGGCCTGGGCCCGCCCGGACGGCGGAGAGGCCGGCCTGCATCCGTCCAACATCCACGACACCCCCTACTCGGTGGGCGCCCTGGACTTCACCGGCGACACCCCCATCCTGCTCGGCCCGGACGGTCCCAGCCTCGGCGGGTTCGTGTGCCCGCTCACCGTCGTCTCCGCCGACCGCTGGAAGCTGGGGCAGCTGCGTCCCGGCGACACCGTGCGGTTCGTGCCCGTCCGGCTCGCGGACGCGCCCGATCCCCGCGGCCTCGATCTGCCCTCGCCGCCCTCGTTCGTCCCGGGCGGGGACGGCGACGACGGCGTGCTGCGCCGCCTCGGCGACGGCGAGACGTCGGGCCCCGCGGTGACCTACCGGCGCCAGGGCGACGACTCGGTCCTGGTGGAGTACGGCGAGATGGTCCTCGACCTGCGCCTGCGCGCCCGCGTGCACGCCCTGCACACCGCACTGGAGGAACGCGCCGAACGCGGCGTCCTGGACATCACGCCGGGCATCCGCTCCCTCCAGGTGCACGTGGACCCGTCCGTGCTGCCCGTGCCCGCGCTGCTCGGGCTGCTGGAGGAGATCGAGCGGTCCCTGCCGCCCGTCTCCGAGCTCACCGTGCCCTCGCGCACCGTCCGCATGCCGCTGAGCTGGGACGATCCCGCCACCCGCGAGGCCATCGAGCGGTACATGGCCGGCGTGCGCGACGACGCGCCCTGGTGCCCCTGGAACATCGAGTTCATCCGCCGGATCAACGGCCTGGACTCCGTCGACGACGTCTACGCGACCGTCTTCGAGGCCACCTACCTCGTGCTCGGCCTCGGCGACGTCTACCTGGGCGCGCCCGTCGCGACCCCGCTGGACCCCCGCCACCGCCTCGTCACGACCAAGTACAACCCGGCCCGCACCTGGACGGCGGAGAACTCCGTCGGCATCGGCGGCGCCTACCTGTGCGTCTACGGCATGGAGGGCCCCGGCGGCTACCAGTTCGTCGGGCGCACCCACCAGGTCTGGCGCAGGCATCCCGACGACGGCCGGGACCCGTGGCTGCTCAGGTTCTTCGATCGGATCTCCTGGTATCCCGTCTCCGCCGAGGAACTCCTCGACATCCGCGCCGACGTGGCCGCCGGGCGCCGCGGGCTGGAGGCCGCCGAGGGGACGTTCTCCCTCGCCGAGCACGAGCGGTTCCTGGAAGAGAACGCCGAGTCCATCGCCGCGTTCCGCGCCGCCCAGGCCGCCGCGTTCGGCGCCGAACGCGACGCGTGGGAGGCGGCGGGCGAGTTCGAGCGCGCGGCGGCCGCGGAGGAGGCCACCGTGCCCGCGCCGGTGGACGTCCACGTCCCCGAGGGCGGCACCCGCGTGGACGCGCCGTTCGTCGCCAACGTGTGGAAGGTCGACGTCGCGCCCGGCGACGTCGTCGAGGCCGGGCAGACCCTCGTCACCCTGGAGGCCATGAAGATGGAGGCACCCATCACGGCTCCCCGCGCGGGCGTCGTCGACGCGATCCTCGCGGGCGCGGGCGACCAGGTCGCCCCCGGCGAGGCGCTCGTGGTGCTGGCGCCGCACGCGGAGGGGGCGGAATGACCACCGAGACCACGACCGGCGCGCGGCGGCTCGCCGCGGACGCGGGGTCACCGCGTCCCGAGGCGTGGATCTGGCGCCTGCCGGAAGCGGAGGTCACGGCCGGCGCGGCCACCGGTCCGCTGGCCGGGCTGCGGCTGGCCGTCAAGAACAACGTGGACGTCCAGGGCGTCCCGACGACCGCCGCCTGCCCCGGGTTCGCCCAGGGACCGGCCGCGGCGGACGCGCCCGCCGTGGCGCGGCTGCGGGCCGCCGGCGCGGCACTGGTCGGCGCCACCAACCTCGACCAGTTCGCCACGGGTCTCGTCGGGCAGCGCAGCCCCTACGGACGCGTGCGGTCCGCCCACCGCGCCACGCATGTGTCCGGCGGGTCGTCGTCCGGGTCCGCCGTGGCCGTCGCCACGGGCGAGGCCGACATCGCGATCGGCACCGACACCGCCGGGTCCGGGCGCGTCCCGGCCGCGTTCAACGGGATCGTGGGGATCAAGCCCACCCTCGGCACCGTCTCCACGGACGGGGTCGTCCCGGCGTGCCGCTCCTA
Organism: Actinomadura sp. SCN-SB; assembly: GCF_043906805.1. NCBI lineage: Bacteria > Bacillati > Actinomycetota > Actinomycetes > Streptosporangiales > Thermomonosporaceae > Actinomadura > Actinomadura sp. SCN-SB. Next base: position 8,158 of record NZ_JBIMPP010000064.1, read on the forward strand.
CGACACCGTGACGATCTTCGCCCGCGATCCGGGCACCGCGTCCCTGGCCATGTCGGTGATGGCGGGCGGGCCCGGGACGCGTGCCTGGCCCGCCGACGCCCCGCTCGCCGCCCCGCACGCGGCCCGCGTCGCCATCCCGGACGACCTGCCCGCCGTGGCGCCGGGTTGGGCCGAGGCGTTCACCGCGGCGGCCGACCGGCTCCGGGCCGATGGCTGCACGGTCGGACCGATCCCCTTCGCCCGCTTCCTGGAGACCGCGCGCCTGCTGTACGACGGCGCCCTCGTCGCCGAACGGCACGCCGCCGTGGGCGACTTCATCGACGCCCACCTCGACGACGCCGGTGCCGGCCTCGACCCGACGGTCGCGGGGATCATCCACAGGGCGGGCCTGGTCACGGGCTCGGCGCTCTCCCGCGACCAGGCCCGCCTGAAGGACCTGCACCGGGAGTGCATGGCGCTGCTGGAGGGCTTCGACGCCCTCCTCGTGCCGACCGCGCCCTTCCACCCGTCCGTGGCCGAGGTCGCCGCCGACCCGCTCGGCACCAACGCCCGCCTCGGCACCTACACCAACTTCTGCAACCTGCTCGACCTGTGCGCCGTCGCCGTCCCGTCCGGGACGGTCGACGAGGGAGAGGCCGGTGCCGCCCAGTTCGGCGTCACCGTCGTCGCCCGCGCGTTCCACGACGCCGCCGCCCTCGACCTCGCCTCGCGCGTCATGGTCCCGGCGGACCCTCCCGCGGAGACGTTCCCGGGCGCCGACCTCACCCCGTCCCTGGACGTCCCGCCGCTGCCGTGGCCCGCCGCGATCACCGGGGCCGTGGACCTGTTCGTCGTCGGCGCGCATCTGCGCGGCCAGCCCCTGGAAGGGGAACTACGAGCCCTGGGCGCCCGCTGGGCGGGGGAGGCCACGACCGCCCCGGCGTACCGCCTCACGGCGCTGGACACGACACCCCCCAAACCCGGGATGAGCCGCGTCACCACGGGCGGAACGTCCATCGCGGGGGAGGTCTGGCAGCTCACCCCGGGCGCGCTGGGCCGCTTCCTGGCCGCCCTCCCCGCGCCCATGACGCTGGGCCAGGTCGAACTTTCCGACGGCCGCCGCGTGGTCGGCTTCGGCGCCACCGCCGACGCGATCGCCTCGGGTCAGGACATCACCGTCCACGGGTCGTGGAAAGCCTGGCTCGCCACCCGTACCTAGGCCGGTCAAAGGGTCGTGCGCAGGGTCACGGACACCCGCCGACCGCGGGGCACGCGTCCGTTCGGTCCGGGATCGGTCTTGCGCGCCGGGATGGAGTGACGCCAGGTGAAGCGTGCCGGGCCGGTCATCACGCACAGGCTGCCGACGTCGAGACGTACGGGCACGCGCGTGCCGTCCTCCGGGTGAAGGAACTCCATGACGCAGGCCGACAGCAGGCTGACCGAGGCGACGACCGGTCCGAAGCTGGGGACGCGGTCGACGTGGGCGCTGATCCCCTGGCCGGGGAGGTACTCGTTCACGATCACCTGATCGGGCGGCCGGTCGAAGTGGCCGTCCTCGTGCAGCCGCCGGGCCAGCGCGACCGCCCACGCGGGCAGCGGCGGTGCCGGAGCGCCGCCCACGCTGCGGTTGCCGTAGTCGTAGCGGTGGCCGTAGTGCTGGACTCGCCGCCGCAGCTGCGACGACCAGGGCGCGGCGTCGATCTCCGCCACGAGCCGCCGCTGCTCGTCCTCGTCCAGCCAGCGGTCGAGACACACGAGACCCGGAACCATGATCGAGAATCTAGCCGACAACGGTCGATCCGGTGCGAAGTCGGCGCACGCCTTTCTACGTCGCGGACGACGGCGATCGTGCTGGCAGGATTCCTGGCATGGACGATGCCGACGCCCGTGTCACGCTGGGGCTGCTGGGCGCGTGGGTACGTCACCGCGTCCGGCGGCAGGATCCTGCGGGCCGCCGAACGGCTGGCCCGTGACCACCGTCCCGGCATCGAGGTGACCACCGAACTGGTCGCCGACAGCACCGCCAAGGCCCTGCGCGAGCAGTCCCGCCGCGCCTTCGAGCTGGTGGTCGGGCACCGAGGGCTGGGCGGGTTCGCCGGCCTGTTGCTCGGCTCGACCGGGCTGCGCGTGGCCGCCCACGCCGCCGGTCCGGTCGTGGTCGTACGCGGCGACTCCGACACCGTCCATGGCGAGATCGTCGTCGGCCTGGGCCTGGTCGCCGACCCCGACGTGGCGCTCGGCTACTCCTTCGAGGCCGCCGCGGCGCGCGAGGCCCGGGTCCGGGTGCTGCACGCCTGGCGGCTGGGCGATGCCATCACCGACCTGCGGCAGCAGGTCGACGTGAAGGCCGTGGAGGAGAAGCTGCACCGGCGGATCCTCGGGGCGCACGCCCGCCGGCGCAAGGCGTACCCGGGCGTCGAGGTGGTCGAGGACGTGCTGCGCGAGCACGCCGTCGTCGCACTGACCGACGCTTCGCGCGAGGCCGACCTGGTCGTCGTGGGCGCGCACGATCACGACTGGTTCGAGGTTCCCAGACTCGGAACGGTCAGCCACGGCGTGATCCACCACGCCCACTGCCCGGTCGCGGTCGCCCGAACCAGATGAGGCGAACACGCGTGGACACCCGTCCCGCGGAGCCGCCGCCCGCTGGCCGTGGCTGGAGGCGATCACGCCGCCGACCATCAGGGTCGCCGGCATGCCCACCGCCCGTACACGGGGCCCTCGGGACGAAGGTCCCTGGTCGGAGGGGCTTTGGGACGGTGCCGCCGGACACCCCTCCCGGCACGCTGGGCGCATCGGACAGCTCACGGTTGGAGGTCATCCCCATGGTCAGCGCCATACGTCCCGCGGCCGGACGTGGAGATACGGTTTCCAGACGAGTACGGGCTGGGCAGGCGGCTCGCTTCGTCGTCCGCGCGGCGATCCTGGCGCCGTCCGCGCACAACACGCAGCCCTGGCGGTTCATCGACCGGCCCAGCGGTCTGGAGTTGTGGGCCGATCCGTCGCGAAGGCTGCGTGTCGCCGATGCGGCGGGTCGCGAGATGGTGATCAGCTGTGGCGCGGCGCTGTTCAACGCGAGGCTGGCCGTCCGGCACCTGGGCTTCACTCCGCGTGTACGGCTGCTGCCCGATCCGGCCCACCCCGATCTGCTCGCCAGAATCACCTGGGGAGCCAGAACGGCACCGCGGCCATACGAGGAATCGCTGTATCGGGCGATGCGGCACCGCCACACCCACCGCGGTCCCTTCTTGACGACCGCGCTTCCGCCCACGCTGCCGACCGTGCTGGCAGGCATCGCCCGGCATGAAGGCGCCGGACTACGGATCGTCCACGATGACCGGCAGCGGGCGTTGCTGGAGGCGCACGTCCAGGTGGCGCAGGCGATCCAGCGCCTTGATGCACGTTTCTCCGGCGAACTGGATGCGTGGGCGGCTCCGGGCCGCGACCATGCCGCCGGGTCGCCGTGGGGATTCCCACTCCCCGCCGGTCGCCGGGACGCTGATCGACCAGTCGATCCGCGCGCCGTGGGAACGGTAGCGGTGCTCACCACCCGCGAAGACAGAAGGACGGATTGGCTGCTGGCCGGACAGGCCCTCCAGCATGTCCTGCTGCACGCGGCAACGGCCCAGGTGAGCGCGGCCTTCCACACCCAGCCCTTGGAATTGCCCTACCTACGAACGGCGGTACGGCGGGACCTGGGGTGCGGGCATCCCCAGATGGTGTTGCGACTAGGCCACACGGAGCACAGCCTGCCTAGCTCGCGACGACCCGTCACCGACGTCCTCAGCGCCAAAGGCTGACCGCCTCCGCACACCCAAGCAGACGCCGACCTCGGGCTGATCAGACCGGCAGGGCGAGCCACCGACTGGTTCCAGCACACGACCGCGACGACGCGGATCGTGACCGCACCCGACGCACTCCGACTGCTTGCCGAACACGGACGAACCCGCCGCATCCGCAACGCAGCAGGCCGCCGACGACATCCGCTGAATCCGCCACGCCGGCTTGATCCACAACTTCGCCGAACGGCGCAGCCTTCTCTTGCCGAGTGTTCAGGCCGGTGCCTGCGGATAAAGCGCAGGACGGATCTCAGCGAGCATCTCGCGCAGTTCGGCGGCGCCCTGACGAACTTGTGCACTGGCATCAAGCGACACGGGGAACACCCGAGACGCCCCAGAGGTTGACCCGCCGCTTATCGATCCCGCCACGCCGGGATTAACTAATAATGGCGGCATTCGTGTGCCTCGGCGGCGCTGCCGCACGAGCACCCACCAAGGTCCGCGTACTCCCGCTGCATATCGGCTTGGGTTCACGCTGGCGGGGGAGTGGGAGGTAGAGGCGCTCAGCCATGGAACCGTGCGGGTTCGCGGAGTACCGCCGCCGCGTTGTCGAGATCGGCCAGGCGGGCGGCGAGCGTCGCCATTGCCAGACGCTGGGGTAGGGCCTCGTTGAACTTCAATCCGCGCAGAGCCCGGTCATCGACATCGGGCAGGCAGAGACGTTCGAGGGCGTCGGCCGTGCCCGCCTTCCACATGGCCGACGTCAGATCGGAGCGCAACCGGATCCACTCGTCCTGGAAGCGCTGCTTGTCGTCGGCGATCCCGGCGAGGGTCGCGGCCAGCACGGCGTTCGCCCGGTGGCCCGCCCACGTCCACCAGCGCACGTCCTCGCCATCGCGGCGGATGACGAGGCCACCGGGATGGACGGTGCCAAGGTCGTGATCGCGGACTTCCGCGAGCGCCCGTACGGCACGGTCGGTCATCGAGACCTGCGGATCCTCTCCCAGGAGAACGGAACGGCGGGCGCGGACCAGCGCGAAGCCCGCCCCTCCGATAGCGGTTCCGAACCAGCGTGCCCGCCCGGGGAGATCGGACGGCTCGACGAAGCAACGGCGACGTTTCCAGTCGGTCCAGGTGACCCGCCAGCTCCGTCCGGCCAGGAGCAGCACTCTCGGGCCGTCGACCTTCTCGGTGAGCAGCATCGGATCGGTCCTGCCGATCTCCTTGCGCCCGGACAGGACGGTGAACTCGGGCGGAGCGGTGAACACCGCGGTCATGTCCATGAAGTGGCGGCGGCCGAAGCGCTCCTCGGCGGCCGGGCCGATGAACAGGAACTCCCCATCCCGCTCGATGAAGCCATGGTCGATGAGATGGCGGACGATGGGCGCGGCGCCGGCGTCGAAGGGCGGTAGCCCGTTCCATGCTTCCGGCCACACTCCCCGCCCGATCTTGTGTTCCTGCAGGCAGAGCGCCATGAATTGCTGGGCGACGATGTGCCGGGGTTCGGGCGGGGCCTGTACCGGTTCGACGAAGCCGCGCCGCCAGAGCAGCAGCAGAGCCGCCGCGTCGACCAGCGCCGCATGGTCGAGGGCCAGGAACAGGCAGTTCCGGGCCGTGCCGGGACGGCGACCGGTGCGCCCGAGCCGTTGAAGGAACGAGGCGACGGTGCCGGGCGCGTTGATCTGGATGACGCGGTCCAGGTCGCCGACGTCGATGCCGAGTTCGAGGGTGCTGGTCGCGACGATGACACAGTCGCGGGCCTCGGCGAACGCCTGCTCGGCCCGCCGCCGTTCATCGAGGGAGAGGGACGCGTGGGAGAGGAACGTGGTCACGCCACGTGCTCGCAGCGCCGCGCCGAGTTCCTCCACGAGCGCCCGTGAATCGCAGAAGACCAGGCGTTTCTCGCCACGGTGCAAGGCGGCGATCACCTTGGCGGCGTTCGGGACCGAGCCCACGTGGTCCAGCTCGATGGCGCCTTCGGTGGTGCTTCCCTTTTCTGATCCTGGGGCGATGACCGAGGCGGGACGGATACCACGCCCGGAGCCCTGGAGCCAGTGCAGGAGTTCGCCGGGGTTACCGACGGTCGCGGACAATCCGATCCGCTGGATGGGCCCGCCGGTGATGCGGGTGAGGCGTTCGAGGACGGCCAGGAGGTGCCAGCCCCGGTCGTCACCGGCGAAGGCATGGACCTCGTCGACCACGACGGCACGCAGGTCAGCGAAGAATCGCCGCTGATCCACCTTGACGCTCACCAGCATCGCTTCGAGCGACTCAGGGGTGGTGAGCACGATGTCGGGAGGATCTCGCAGGATGCGCCGCCGCGCGGAGTCGGGGACATCACCGTGCCACAGTGCGACCGTGCGGCCGAGCCAGGCGGCATAGCTCTCCAGCCTTGGCAGCAGGTTGTTGAGCAGCGCCTTCAGGGGGCATACATACACGACCGAGAGTCCGGTCCAGCCCTGCTGCTCCATGGCCGAGAGGAGGGGGAAGACCGCCGCTTCGGTCTTGCCTCCGGCGGTGGGCGCCAGCAGGATCGCGTCCGAGCCGTCCAGCAGGGGACCGATGGCTTCGTCCTGGAGAGGCCGCAGCGAGCGCCAGCCCAGCGTGTTCACGATGTGGTGGACGAGCACAGGGGACAGCCGGTTGAAGTTTTCCCCGGTCACGGCAGTTCCAGCTCGACATCTCCCGCGCCGGCCGCGGCGGCGCTGCGCTCGGGCTCGTTGAGCTCATTCTCCGAGATCGTGAGCGCGTAATCCCGGCGCGGGTCGAAATCGCCGAACTCCTCGACCCTGTCCAGGACGTCGGCGACCAGCTTGCGCAGGAACACACGCGGCGCGACACCGACCTGGCCGCCGAGCCCGCCGGTCACAGCGGTGGCGAGCTGCCCGATGTAGGCGTCGTCCACCGTGGAGGTGATCCGGTCGGGACGACGGGACGCGGACGCGTACAGATCGCGGACACGGCGCCCGAGCTCCCCGAGCCGCGACAGGTCGAAGCCGGTCAGCCTGAGCTGCACCGCGCGTGGGGAGTCGAAGCGCGGATCGGTGGTGAAATCGGTGGCGAGCCGCTGCGCGAGCGGAGGCAGCCGCTGGACGCCCTGCTGCCCGTCGAAGAACGCCGGAGTTCCCGTGATCACAAGGAAGAGGCCGGGGAAGCGTCCGCCGTCGATCTCGTCGAGCAGTTGCCGGAGCGCGTTCAGTCCACGCTCGCGGACGTCGCCGCGTACCCGCTGCAGGGTCTCGATCTCGTCGAGGACGACCAGCAGCCCGGGGTGGCCGCCGTCGCGGAGCACGGTGAGCAGGCCCTGAAGGAAGCCGAGCGCGGCGAAGTGGTCCAGATCGCCGCGTACGCCGGCGGCCCGCCGGGCCGAGGCGGCGACGGACTTCTGCCCGCCGATCCAGGCGATGAGCGCTTCGGCGGTGGCGGTGTCCCCTGCCGAGCGTGCGTGCCGGTAGCCGCGGAGCGCGGCGGCGAAGGCGGGGGTCGTCCGGGCGACGACGGCGAGCCGTTCTTCCATCAGCTCGTCGACCGCCCGGGCCAGGCCCTCGGCGTCGTCGTCGGCGATCTCGCCGGCGTCGAGGACCTCCTCCTCCAGCGTGTAGAACCACACGTCGATGACGGGGCGCAGCGCACTGGCGGCGTGGGTGGCGGTGGCGAGCCGTTCGGTGAGACGGCGGTAGACCGTCTCCAGCCGGTGCAGCGGCGTCTCGGTCTCGGAGATCTGGATCTCGGTGACGGCCAGGCCCGCACGCTTGGCACGTTCCCCAAGCCAGCGGGCGAAGAAGGTCTTCCCCGCCCCGTAGTCGCCGCGTATCGCGTGGAACGCCGCTCCCCCTTTGGCGACGGTCGCCAGCTCGTCGTCCAGGGTCGCGGTGAACCGGTCCAGGCCGACGGCGAGCAGGTCCAGGCCGGCCTGCGGCACGGTACCGCGCCGCAACGCGTCCATGACCTCACGTCGACGCGCCGCGCTGACCGCTCCCGTCTCGCTCACTCGTCCCTCACTCCGACGTCACTCCGAACTGGTCGCGCAGCATCCCCTGGTTGAGCTGGACGGTACGGCCGGAATCGATGAGGTCGAGCACCGCGTAGCCCTCGACGTTGAGGAGCCGTTGCAGCGCGGTGACGAACAGTTCGGGGCTGCGCGGCGGGCGCCCGCCCGCCGCCGCTGCCGCCACCGTGACGGCGGACGTCGAGAGCCGGTCCCCGGCTGCCACGAGCGCATCGATCACGGCCGCGACCTGCCGATGGTCCGGCGCCTTGCGCAGGTAACGCTTCTGCCCCGCGTAGACGGCCGACCGGGTCACCGCACCGCCGAGCGTCGCACGTTCAGGCTTGATCCCGGGTTCTGGCTCAGGGGGCGCCGACTGCGGTGCGGCCTCGCTGACCGGCAAGGACGCCTCGGCCGCAGGTGGCTCCGCGGTCTTGCCTGAAGGTCGGCGTGGTGCGGCCGTCTCCTGCGGCCTGGTCTCTTCGCCCGCCTCCGGCACGGTCTGCTCAGGTGCCGTGCGTCCCGTCCACCACGCGGGAACGGCCTGCTCTGGCGGCAGGACCGCCCAGCCCTTCGGGAGGGCGGCGGGCTCGGGGAGCAGCACCAGCAAAGGGACCGCCATCTCGGTGAGGGAGGCACCGCCGTGGTATCCGGCCTTGCGCGGGGTGTACCGGATGTCCTCGCGCCATGGCACGACGACGCGCCCCCCGCCTTCGAGGACGCGCGGGCCCGCCAGTTCGACTTCGCCCTCGCCAGGCGTACCGGTGCGCCATCGCGCGGCCCCGGCCTCCGCCGCGGTGCCGGAAGGTGTGTCCGAAGGGGATTCGCCGCGTTCGAGGACGTGGCCGTGGTCGGCGACCAGCACCACCGGGCGACCGTAGCCGATGGCGGCGTCGAGCAGTTCGGGCAGGTAGCTGACGTCCTCCGGCCGCCAGCCCGCCCGGTCGCCTTCCTGGCCGTGGTCGAGGGCGTCGTCGATGGTGTTGAGGATCACGCCGACGACCTGGTCACCGGGGAGGGCGTCGACGAGCTCCTCCGACAGCCGCCGCCCCGCCGGACCGGGGACGCGGGACTTGTGGAAGAGCACGCCGGTGCGGCGATGCCGTTTCCAGAACCGTTCGAATCCCGCGCTCTCCATGTTCTGCCCGCCCGCGGTCGCCTCGCCGCACAGCAGCGAGGCCCGGCTGATGCGCGTCAGCGACGGGATCATGGACACCGCGGCGGCGCGCCGGCCGGGTGTCGCGGTGACCTCGGACCACCGGCCGCCGCGGGCGAGCTCCTCGCCGAACTGGACGGCGATGGCGCCGCTCATTCCGTCCAGCACGATGATCAACGGCGCGGACCCGGCCGCGGCGGCGACCGGGAGGGCGATCTCATCGAGCACCGACTCGACGAGAAGCGCGCCTCCCGGCGCGGGGACGGCCGCTCCCTGCGCCCAGGTCACGAGCCTGCCGGCGAACGCCCGGTCGATCGCGGCCCGCCGTACCCGGGCCCGTTCGTACAGGCGGCGGTAGGCGTGTCCGGTGGGTCCGTCCGGATCGGCGGAGCCCGCCCACAGCACGGTGAGGGCCCGGTCCGCCCACGCCCAGTCGGCCAGGTACCGGGCGACGCCATCGGCGACGGAGCCGATCGCGGGATCGCCCGCGGACTCCTCACGCTCCAGCCAGCGCCGGACGCGCAGCGCCATCCTCGCCACCTCGACGCTCTCGGTGCGGAGGCCGCTGAGCCGGTGGTCCAGGACCCGGGACAGGGCCGCTTCGGCGTCCTGGACGCCGCACCCGAGTGTCGCGGCGAACTCTTGGACGCGGGCACGCAGCGTCGAGGGCAGGAAAGAGTTGTCGACCGGTGTGGCCCCGCCCGGTGCCACACCGGCGTCCGCCGCGATGCGGTCGGCCCGGCGCAGGACCGCCTCCACACGGTCGCGGGTCTCGCCCCCGGCGTCGCGTTTCGACTCCGCCTCGCTGATCCAGCGGGCGAGCGTGCCCTGCACAGCGGTCGCGAACGCGGCCAGATCGCCGATGTCCGCGGGGACGTCGGCGAACAGACGCCCGGCCGCGATCGCCGCCGCGGCGGGCGCGGCAGGGTCGGTCAGGGAGCCGGCGACGACGCCGAGCGCCATGGTGTCCTGGCCGCGTCCCGCTCCGGCCAGGCCGAGCAGGACGGCGATGGCCGGGCCGGACGTGCGGCGCAGCCAGGCGGTCATGCCGTCGCGCTCCTCGCGCGGCAGCGCCGCGAACCGGTCGGCCGCGCCGGGCAGCCGCGACCAGGCCAGCAGGGTGTCGGCGTCCAGGTCGCCCGGCGTACCGGTGCGCCCCGTGGTGATCTCCAGGCGCGCCTCGACCAGGGCACGCAGCGCGGCGTCGAACGTCAGCAGCGTGCCGCCGCTGCGCCGCCACGCCTCCGCGGCCGGGTGGGTGCGCCAGCCGCCGGGCGGTTCGGCGTCCAGGAGCGCGTCCACCAGCCACCGTTCGACGCGGACGCGCGGGTCCAGCCGCGCGGCGCCGAAGCGCTGTTTGACGATCTCCGCCGGGTCCAGGGTCAGCGGTCGCCGCGCCAGCGCGTGGCCGCGCAGGTCGGCGCCCAGTTCCCGAGCGTCGGCCCCTGTGGTGACGACCAGCAGCGGGCCGGTGCCGTCACCCGCGGTGTCGCGCCGGTGCCGTTCCCACGCGTCGATGACTCCCAGCACCGACTGCTGGTCGCTCACCTTGACCGGCTGCTGCCGGTCGCCGACGTGGATGGTGAACTCGGTCGCCGCCCCCGGCCGGTACCGCCCGTGCACCAGGACCAGGCGCGGCCTGACGGGGCCGTCCTCGGCCGCGCGGGCGGTCAGTTCCAGATCGAGCATCGCCTCCAGGGCGCGCCGGTCCACGAGCGGTGGCGTGCTCACCGGTCGGGTCCCTCGTCGGTGACGCGCCACTCGATCTCGATGGCCGCGCCGGGGTTGGCGTCGGCGAACGCGCGGATCTCGCGTTCCAGCGCCGCGACCTCGTCATGGAGGGCGGTGGCGATCCTGGACGCCGCCACCCGCCGGCGGCCCCGCCCCGAGGGGGTGACGGGACGGTCGCGGTCTGGGTCGTCCCCGTCGCGGACCAGGGTGGGGACGGGCTCGGAATCGGAACCGGTCTCAGTACCTCGACCGGTCTCTGTATCGCGAGCGGGCTCGGGGACGGACGGCGACACGGGCCGAGGCGGGGCCTCGCTCCGCGCCGCCTCGGCGACCAGGGCGGACGCCGTCTCCCCTGCGCTGTGCAAGACGGGGGCGAGCGCCGTGGTCCGCTCGTGGGCGGACGCGGCTTGTGCGAGCGCACCGAGCAGTGCGCGTGCCTGCTCCCCGATGTCGTCGTCACGGCGAGCCAGATCAGGGGCGGCCTCCAGCAGCCGCCATGGCGTCGCCCTGTCCAGTGCCTCGAACTGCGCGGGCGCCGACGCCACGGCGGCACCGATGACCTCGTCGTCCACGTCATAGGAGACCGCCGCGAACTCGCGCAGCAGCGGTGTGTCGCCCTGCTCACCGACGCGCGTGAGCCGGTCGAGCAGGTCGGCGGCGTACCGGGCGGACCGTCGCCGGTCGGCGTTCTCGTCGGTGACCGCCAGGATGTGCGCCCGTTCCTTCAGAGCACGCTCGACCCCTGTGACGGCGTCCGACAGCTCGCCGGTCTTCTCCCGGACCCGCCTGGCCAGCTCCGCCACGGTGCGCGTGGTCAGCGTGTCGGGGACCTTGATTCCGAAGATCCGCTCCGCGCGCACCCGGGCGGCGGCGAACTCGGCGGGCGAGGGCTTGGGCTGGTCGCGCAGTGCCCAGCCCGGACCGATCCGCTCCAGGTCGGGCGCCGGCTCCGGAGCGCCGTTGAACGCCCACACCCGGTCGGACAGCAGCCCGTAGACGGCGATGATCAGGTTGGCGACGGGCCGGTCGAGGCCGGTCCAGCCGTACTCCTCGATCCACCGGCGGATCTCCTCGGCCTGGTAGTCGCCGGTCCTGCCATGGCGGGCGGCGAGCTGCTCGATGCGCCGCCGCCACTCTGGTGAGACCGTCACGGGGCCGTCGTGCACCTCGCCGAGTTCGAGCGGGTGGATGATCCGCTTGAGCGGCGCGAGCTGCTTGCGATCCACCACCGTCCGGCCGCCGCCCTCGACCTGCGCTTCGGTCAGGCACTTGAGCGCGTTGCGCAACTCGGCGGTGGTGACGGCCTTGCCGGTCTTCTGCAGGTCGAGGTCGGGGTGCTTGGGATAGATGTCGTCGAGCAGCTCGCCGGCCAGGTCCAGCATGTTGTACTCGAACCCCGCGGCGGCGTGCAGCCGGCGCGGCTCGAACCCGGGCCGCAGCGACAGCACGTGCCGGCCGTCGGGGATCTCACCCACCCGGTTGGCCTCGTCTCCATGGGCGATGCCGTAGAGCTGCTGCAGCACGGTGGTGAGCTGCGAGGTGAGGTTGTCGGCCTGGGCCTTGAGCTGGGTGCGGATGCGCATCCGCTGGTCCGACGCAAAGTCCCCGGCGTAGTCGTCCAGCCGGTCGCGCTCCAGCAGGTACTGGATCTTCAGCAGCCGGCCGAGCTGCTTGGACTTGGTCACCGACAGGTGGTAGGGCAGCCACACCAGGGTGTCGGCGGTCAGCCCGTCGCGCCGCAGCTCGTCGATGCGCTGGGCGTCGTCGGACGGGTAGTGGTCGGGGATGTCGAACGGGTAGTCGAAGACGAACCGGATCCGCCCCTCCACCGAGGGCTTGAAGGCGTCGGGGTACATCTCCGACTGGTCCCGGACGTTGCCGAACACGAACTCGGCGGTCCGCCTGGTCCCCTTCCAGATCACCAGGCGCTCGTCGTGGATGGCGCCGGACTCGGTGACCTTGAGCTGCTCCCAGAGCCGCAACTTGATCCAGCGCCGCCGGGCACCGGCGTTGTCGACCTCGCCGACCCGCTCCAGCAGCGGCTCGACGTCCAGGTCCGACAGGTGCAGGGTGAACACCGGGTCATGGTCCCCGTCGGCGCGGATCTCGCCGAACCCGGCCGCGATCAGCTCCTGGAGCCGGGACACCACGACGCTGCCGGGCGCGACCGCCCGCGAGCGGATCGTGCCGTGGTTCAGCGCCGCCAGCCGCGGCCCGGTCAGCCGGGTCAGCGCGGGCACGTCCGGCGCCAGCGCACCCAGGATCAGCGTCTTGACCAGGCGGTCGTCGGCACGGAACCGCTCGTCCTGGCGGCCGTACCTCTCCAGCAGGTGGGCGCGGACCTTGGCGTGGAAGCGCCTGGCGTGCTCCACCTCGCTTCGCAGGACGTCGGAGAAGGGCTCACCGACGCCCTCCATGAGGACGTCCCACAGGTCGCCGATCGGGATCAGCTCGCCGACCTTCATGTCGCCGCGCCGCCGCGACAGCAGTTCGGAGATGAGCTTGAGGCCCGAACGTTCGCGCTGCAGCGCTCCCGATAAGGCGACCAGGGCGTTGAGCAGGGCCGGGGACAGCGGGTAGACGTCGCGGAACTCCTGCCAGGTGGCGTGGGTTGCGCCGGTGGCGTCCAGCAGCACGTCCTTGACGGTGGCGTTGCTGGACTCGATCGCCGCGAACGCCTCGTCGAGGACGGCGGCCTTGCCGGGACGGGGCCGTAACACCCGCTCCTTGACGATCGCCGGGAGGTTGCGGTCCTCCAGGGAGATCACCTTCAGCCGCCCGGCCAGGTAGTTGACCCGCTTCTCCAGCTCCTTGACGTCCGCGCCCATGACGTCCTCGCCGACCAGCGTGGTCAGGTCCCGCTGCTGGGAGATGAACGACACGATCGGCACCGGCCGCCTCCCGGTGCCGCTCTCGACCAGCTTGACCAGCTTGTCGATCTCGCTGCGCACCTTGGACTGGTCCGACAGGTACGCCTGGAGCCACAGCACGAGCTCGTCCAGGAACAGGATCAGCCCGTCGTAGCCGTGCCGCTGGGCGTGCCTGCTCATCGCGGCGAGGCCGTCCTCCAGCGGCAGGAAGGCGGCCGCCTCCCCCTGCGCACCCGTGACGTAGTTGGAGAAGGGGCCGTCCAGCAGCGCGGTCTCCAGCCTGGTGCGTTCTTCGTCGCCGTAGGGCGCGGCGAAGGCCCGGTCGAGCGCCTCCGGCGTCCAGCCGCCGCCCGCGCCGCCGATGACCGGAAGGCCGTCCTCGTCCTCGGCTTCGTGGACGTCGCCGAGCAGTGCGGTGAACTGGTCGTCGCCGAGCCGCTCACGCATCGTGCGGGCGTCGGCCAGCATCGCGTCGCTGCGGTAGACCGGTGGCGCGGACAGCCCGAGCCGACGGACCTCCCGCGCGTACCCACCGAGGATCGCCGAGCCCAGATCCGTGGCGCCGATCAGGTGGAACGGGACCATCAGGAACCTGCGGCCCCGCATCCACCGGCGCTCATGGTCGCCGATCAGCTCCCGGAGCCGTTCCTTGCGGCGGGCCGCCGGGTGCCCGTCCAGGATGGCGTGCAGGACGGTCAGGAAGTGGCTCTTTCCGGAACCGAACGAGCCACGCAGGTAGGCCGCTTCGGACTCGTTCTTCTCGATCGCGCCCTTGACCATGTCCAGGGCGGTCGCGAAGGCGCGTGCGAGCTGGTCGGTGACCACGTACTCGTCCAGCCGCCGCTCGACATCGTCGAACCCGCTGGCCAGATCGACCTTGAAGTCCCCGGCGTGCACACTCTCGGGGATGACCAGCACGTCCCGCAGGTAGGTCACGTCCGCCGCCCCGCCGCTCATGACGCCTCCGCCCGCGTATCGTGCGCCAACCCCGCTTCTCCGGGCCCACTGCGGTGCCCAAGATAGTGCCCGTGCGATGCCTTGACCGGTCCTTTACTAGAGAGTGATCTCCCGTCACAAGCGTGGTCGGCGACGCTCTGGACCAGCGCATGCGACGGCCCCGCCTGCGCAGAACACGCTGAGACGGGGCCGGTCCAAAGGCTGGTCGGGAGACCGGATCAGGCCAGGTCGAGCTCCCCGGTCTTCACCCGGCGAGCGAACGCACTGAAAGCCGCCGACTCGAAGACCAGTTTCGGCCCGTCCGGATCCTTGGAATCCCGCACGGCCACGTCATGCGGACCTCCGGCCAGCTCAACACACCCCACACCCGATGAGTCGCTGTGGGACCCCTTACTCCACACTCCACCAAGCTCGACACAGTCTCCGCCGGTCGAACCGCTGTAACTACTTGTCCGCCACTGGACGTTCGTCAGATCCGGCTCGCTCATAGCTCTCCAAAATCTCATTCAGAAGCCTCAAAGAGGCGTCCGCGGATAGGGCGACCCCTCTGATCAAGTCGAAACGTACCCCAAACGCTCGCACGATGCCACAGTTCCGGAAGAGTTGTCCGCCAACGTGCCCCTCCTCATAGGCAACGTTCGATCCGTCGGCCAAGCCCAGGATGGTGAAGGACCCCATGTCCCCCGCATAAGCACCTTGCGATCGGGGAACTATTTGCAGAGTCACATTCACCCTGCTCATCATATCAAGCAGGTGTTGCACCTGCCCCTGCATTATAACCGCGTTACCGACCGGTCGTCGGAGCGCGTACTCGTCATACACGACGACTACGTGGACGGCGTCCTCACCTTCCAGCAGTTGCTGCCGCCGCATCCGGGTGGCGACCAACTCCTTGACTTTCTCATGTGAATGTTCGCGTATGAGTTGTGCATAGGCATACTCTGACGTCTGAAACAGCCCCGAGACTTGCATCGCCTCGAACTTGTGTATCGACACTGCATCGCCCTCAAGTCGGAGGTACTCCGGGAAGCCCGGCGGCAACAGATCCAACTGGCTGACTTCTTGGATCCACTCCCAATTGCGATGAAATGACCCGTTTGTCCTGAAGAACGTGTCGCAGTCCTGGGCCAGTTCCTCGGACGGGCTCCCATCACCGGCCTCGATCTGGCCGATCCACTGCGGCGTGTAGCCGATCTTCTTCGCCAGCTCAGAGCGCGACAAACCCGTAGCTTCCCGGTAAGCGCGCAGCTCCTTGCCGAAGTACTGGACGGGGTTCTGGGGTACACCGGGGTCGCGGGGACGGCGGGGCATCGGTTCCTCCGGGGGTATAGAAACCTGATCGACTTTCTCACGGCCGGAGCCGCTTTCCAACGCTGGTTTTCCTGCCCTTCCGACCGTAGCCTTATCACGGCATGCTTGCGAGCGATAACGGAGAGATACCACATCGTGAGGCTCGCCCATGCCGGACACCCGCATCGACCACGACCATCAAGCGCTCATCGAGCTGCGAACGGACTTCCCCGGTCACCGGATCTTCCGGGCCGTCCGGTGGGACGGACAGGACGGCGACTGGGTCGCCACACTTCACGATCCGTCCTGCGGTGTGGATCCCACCGTCATGGCCGACACCGCCTCAGACCTCCGCAGAGCACTGAGGGTCGAGGCCGGCCGGGTGGCGAATATCAGCAGGGAGCGATGAATGCCTCGGGTGGCGTCGTCCCGGGCCGTACCGAAGCCCACCTCACATCAACGGCTAGGCCGCATGTACGTAGCCGGTCCGCAGCAGTGAAAGCCTCGGGGGGCTCCTACGGTGAGCCATCAGACGCACACATGTCGACGCCATTCCTGCCTATGACGGTCGAGGAACTGCGGCACGTTCTACCCGGAGTCCTTTGCTGGTGGGGTGTCTGGACCCGTGAATGGTGGGCGGTCATCTCGACATCCGCCGGGTACCGGCTCGTCAACGCGAACACTGTCCAAGACCTCGCTCGGACCATCGCCAAGGCGCTCGCCCAATGACCGCCGCGCGGCCGGATGTCCTCCCCACGGGTTCTCCGGCCGCGCGGCTTCCATCACTCCGACTTGGACCTCCGCCCGCGGCGGGGTTCCTCTGGACGCCAACTCCGAAGTTCATGCTCGGCAAGCTGATGCTTGGCGCACTCCTGGTTGAAGAAGGTCCCGAACTCCTCGGCCGGGTTCCCTCCCCATTCTTCGTCGTACTCTCCATGCCACTGGCGCACCCACGGCATCACTTCGAGAAGCCCGGCCAGCAGCGGCCGGATCTTCTCGGTCTCCCATGCGGACTGCTCGGTCCGGTCCCTGATGATGTTGATGAGGGCCTGCGCCTGGTCCTTGTGGTCCCACCCGGCCCAGCCGATCAGCAGCGTGCCGTCCATCTCCGGGCTCGCCCCCGGATAGGAGATGAACCGCTCCTTGGGGACGTCGAGCTTCCCACGCTGCGACCAGTAGGACTTAGCCCTGAAGTCTTTGTCCTTGTAGTGGGGTGGTACAGGGATGTCGAGCCGCTCGCCAGTCCGGTCTTCCTCGCGCTGCTGCTCCCAGACCTGCTCCCACTCCTCGCGCTTCCGCAGCCCAGTGTCGGTGTACCGCAACGCGCCGAGATACGGCACGTGCTGGTCATTGATCACCTGAGCAAGCACGGTCTCCAACGGCACGTCGTTCTTGCCCATGTGATCGCTGGCGTACAGCGCGGCCACGCTCTGCATGTCCTCGTCGCCGCGGAACTGGTCGGCGAGCTGCGCGATCGTCAGCGTACGCGGCTGCCGGTACCCGTCCCGCATCGCGAACCAGATCTCCTCCCGCTCACAGCGATCGAGGATCCAGTCCCGTAGCGCGGCTCGTTCTTTCTTCTCCCAGGGCTCGTCCAGCCAACGCCGCTTGTACTCGGGCCGCTCCAGCAACCCGATGTCCTTGGGCCGCTTCTCGATCAGGTCGATCCGAGCCTGAACGACCCTTCGATACTCCTCAGGCCAGCGTTCCGGGACTTCCGTGACCGGGGCGGACCCATGCCGGTCGAACCATGCTGTCGTGACCTCGCCGGCCTGCATCTTCCGCGCCAATACGATCTCGAACGCCCGCTCGCCCAGCCGGACCTCAGGAACAACGTCGCCTGAAGGCAGCGTGACGTTCTCAACCTCGGCGTCGGTAAGAATTCCGTAAAGGCCATAGACCTTCCAGTCCAACTCCTCTTGAAGACCCACCATCGTCCTTCGCCTGGCCTCCTCCTCAGCACGAGACCGATCCAACTCCAGGCGCGTGGGGACCATCTTTTCCACGATGGACGCAGGAGCTAATGAGCTCGCCGTAGCGGCCAGTTGATCTAGCCTGGCTGCCAATTCAACAGGAAGCACTCCTGATAGCGGAAATTGCTCAAGGCGCGTTGCGTTGAAAGCGAATCTTGATTCCCAGAGCTCATCCTGGATTCCGCGACCGATGCCGCTTCCTCCCTTGACGTGACTGACCTGCTTGAGCCAGAAGCAGGCCGTCGAGGAGTTCAGTAAGCCAAGCAAACCAAGATACGCGTCCTCGCCAGCCTCCTCGGGCAGCTTGATAACTGGCGCAGTCTGCTTGAAAATTTTCCCGCCGCGGCTCAATATAAAACTGTTATGGGTGGCAACTTCGCCATACGCGATAAGAAATCTGGCTTGAGTCCTCGAGCGTGAAAGCATGACATGCTCGTGCCATGCCATGTCACGCTCTTCCCTGGTCTTACCAAAAGTCAGTCCGGAACGAAGCAAGGACCTGTATGGCCAGAAAGCTTCGCTCTTTTGCAGCGAAAGGTTGACTCCTCCTTTCTGTGTGTAGGGCCAGGCGACTCGCCGCCAACCCACCACCCAATCCCGAACCAGATCACCCGAGATGAGCGGGCGAGTCGGAATTTTGCGAGATTTCCACAGAGAAGTTTTTCTGGAGGCGGAGAATACCTCGTCTTCTCCTAGAATGTCATGGAAGCCAATAGAATCGGTCACATCCGAAATACGGGCTGTCGCAGACTTTTCGATCGTCTCCTTCAGTTCACCAGCACCACCGCCGGTCAGCGACCAGGGATGGCGAGCCAAGGCCGGTCGCTCCAGGTCCTCGACGGTGACCCACTCCGAGTCGCTGCCCGGCTCGTTGACCTGTGCCGTGATTGCGGACCAGACCTGGCCGCGCCTCGGATCGTCCGGGACGCCGGGCTCTCCCCGTACTCCCAGGATGGCGCGGATCTTGGAGTTCCGGTACGGCATGCGGTTGCGGCCGATGAGGATGACGGTCGGGGTGCCGTGGCCGGGGATATAGGCGCCCGAGGTGTCGATGACGTGGCTCAGGTCGACCTTGGGCAGGAACTCCTCGATCAGCTTCTTGCCGAACTCCCGCTTCATGAAGGAGTTCGCGGTGATCTGGCCAGTGAAGCCCGCATCGCGGTCTTTTCCTCCCGCGATGATCGCTAGCTCGAAGATGCGCTGGGCGAACGGTACCGAGAGTGCGTACTTTCCGGATGCGGCACTGTATGCGCGGTAGTTTTCGTTCTCCTGTTTGTCCTTGACGGTGATGTACGGTGGGTTGGCGACCACGACGTGGTAGGAGTTGAGGCCCAGCAGGTCGCAGCGCTCCGAGTACTTATCGATGTCCTCAGACCGGTAATGGAACGTCTGCTCATCGCCGAAGAGCTTGTCCGTGTCGCTCTCAACTCCACGGCCGTGCAGCAGGGAGTCCCCGACGGCCACGTTGATGGGGAAAGCACCGGCGTGGTGGAGGCGGGTTTCGCCCGAGGCCTTCAGGGCGGCGATCAGTAGGCGGAAGCGGGCGATGTCAGCGGCGAAGGGGTTCTTGTCGCAGCCGTGGATGGACTCCAGCGTGCGGCGGATGCGTTCCCACTTGTCGAGCCCGGGGGCCTTCTTCTCCCATTCCGCCAGCAGACGCTTGAAGATGCCTAGGAGGAAGTGACCGGAGCCGCAGGCAGGGTCGATGGTGCGTAACCCGCGCACCTCCTCGTCCGGGTCACCCGGCCAGCCGGACGGGCGGAACCTCCACTTCGGCTCCAGCCCGAACTCCTTCAGCGCCGGCTTGAGTGTCAAGTCGAGGATGAACTCCATGACGAACTCGGGGGTCTGGAGCAGCGCGTACGTCTTCTTCGCGTGCGTGGAGAGGTCCTGGTACAGGTCGCCGAGGAAGCGGGTCTCCAGTTCGGCGTCGGTGAAGTCATGGATGATGGCGCCGTCCGGGCCGACGCGGCGCCAGAACCTCAGCAGCTCGCTCGCCGCCTCGTACGACGGCTCCAACTCCCACAGAGGGTTGTGTCGGCGGTCGAACAGGCCCGCGACGGTCTCATGCGCGCCAGCGAGGTGGTCGAACGCGGCGATGAGCCAGTCGCGGTCGTTCCTGTCGGGGTACCGGCGGAAGAACGCCTGGTGTCGTTCCTCGGCCTCGATCAGACGCTCGCCCGGACCCGCGATCCACGGGTCGGGGATCAGCCGGTTGTCCTCGCAGAACCGCACGAAGACCGTGGCGAGGACCCACGCGACGGCGGCCTGCGTGACGCGCTCGTCGCGCCATGCGCCGAACGTGGCGGCGGTGCGCCGGGCCTGGCGGGCCCGGTCGTCCTCGGCCCTCAGTGCCTCCCCGTAGCCGGGCTCCGCCTCGGTCCGTTCCCGCAGGTCGTCTTCCAGCGCCGTGACCTGCCTGCGCAGGTCCTTCAACAGGGCCGCCTGGTCCACGGTCACTCGATCGTCCCCTTCGCTCAGGTCTGGCGGAGCGGAAGGTCAAGCGGCGTCGTACTCTCGCAGCAGGCTTTCGACGAACGCGGAGTCCAGGACCACCCATTCCGCGGAGCCGCCGATGGCCTCCACCGTCCGGCCGTCCAGCTTGGGCAGGGCCCGCGGGACCTCGGCCGGGCACAGCAGCCACAGCCCGTGCGGAACGTCACCGGGGCTGCGGGCCGCGTTCTGCAGGCCGGTCAGCAGGCCGCGCCCGCCCTCGTCGAAGTACCGGGCCAGCAACCCGGCGTTGTACAGGAACAGCACCCTGTCCGGTTGTGCGGCCGCCCGCTCCAGTACGACGTCGCGGGTGCGGTCCATGACGCGGGTCACGAACGATCGCAGCGCCGCCGACGGGTGGCCCTGGCGGGTCATCCGTTCGTCCGCCCGCAGCACCTGCGACCAGTCCGCACCCTGCTCGCGGGACAGGTTGCGGAACTCGGCCAGGAAAACCTCGGCGACGTCCACCGGGACGACCGGGTATCCCGCCGCCAGCGCCTCGGCGATGCCGGGCAGCCGCTTGTAGTGGACGGTCAGCGCCAGGAAACCGCCCTGGTGGAGGGCCCGGTCGAGTTTGGCCCCGGCGGTGCCGTCCTGGGTCCGCTCCGCGCCCGCGTCACGGCCGGTCTTCCCCGTCACCGTGATGGTCGAGGTCCGTGTGGGGACGGGGGCGGGCGGCAGGAAGCGCTGGCCCGTCCTGTCGTAGGTCAGCGGGAATCCGGCGTCCGCCAGCGCCGACTCCATCGTGATGTAGGTCGGCCACGGATGGTAGGCGTCCAGGCCCGGGAACGCCGCCTCGACCTTGGCCATGATCTGGTCCACGGTGACGCCCTGCGGGTGCCGGACGCCCGCGCCCGCCTGCGCCAGCCGCAGCGCCTTGCCGAGCGGCAGATCACGCGGGTACAGCTGCATGCCCGGCGACACCAGCACGCCCGGCGCCACGGCGGCGGCGAGGGCGACCAGGCGGGCCTCGGCCAGCGGGGCCATGCCGTCCGGTGCCTGGACGGCCCGCAGGGCGCGCAGCACCTCGGCCCGGCCCGGCAGCGGCTCGGCCCCGGCCAGTTCGGCCGCGACACGTCCCAGCTCCTGCGCGTAGTCGGCGAGCTCGCCGGGGGTGGGGTCCTCGGTGCCCGGCAAGGACTCCAACGCGACCAGCACCTGCCCGCCACGGCGCAGCCGGTTCAGCCGGGGTTCGGATTCCTCCGACCGTTCCACGCCGATGTACATCTCGGCTTCGACGGCGGCGCGCAGCACCGCGAGCGCCATGGCCGTCATCCGCTCCGCCGGCAACCACGCCGCCGTGCCGTGCCGGACCCGCAGCCCCGCCGCCAGTTCCGCGGCGGTCGCCACGCCGCCCAGCGCACGAACATGCTCGACGATCTCATTGCGAACCGGTCCCAGCCACGCCGCCCCGGCCCACTCGCTGATCGCCGCCTTGTGGTGCCGGGAAACGGTCGCCTGCGTCAGCTCGCTTCGCCTGGCGACCTCGGCCTGTGTGGGCCAGGCGGGCAGGTCGGGAAGCGCGCCGTCCGGGCCGGGCAGCCCGAGGAGGAGCCGCAGCACCTTGGCCTTGTTGGACGTTCTAGCGGTGGGGGCCGGGGCGAGGAGTTCCGTGAGCCGGTCGATCCGGAGCCGGCCGACGCCCTCGCCATCAGCGGCATCGGCGGATACCGGGGAACCGCTTGAGCCGGCGGTGTCTCCCTCCTGATCCGGGGCACCGAACCTGGCCGTCCACTGCTTGTGGCGCCGGTTGAGCTCCTTACGGGCGACGGCGCCCGCCCCGCGCGCCTTGGCGATCTTGTAGAGCGGGACCCGCAGCAGCCGCCCCACGGTGGTCGCGCCGAACCCCGCCGCGACCGCGGCCGCGCGCGGCGACAGGCCCGCCGCGTCCAGCGGGGTGTCGAGCGTGGCCGTCTCGGCAGCGGCGTCTCGCGCCGCCTGGAGGGCCTCCGGGTCGAGCGCGGGGCCGACGGCGTCGCCGCTGGCCGTCACGGACGCGGCCTCGACCGCGCCGGCCGGTGCCGCCCGGTCGGCCCGCTGGAAGACCGCGCGCCACTCCGACACCATCTGCGCGAGCGTGTCGAACCGCCAGGAGACGTCGCGGTGCAGGGCGCGGCGGAAGAACGCCGTGAGTCCCTCGCGCAGCGCGGGCTCGAACAGGTCCGCCGAAATGTAGGGCAGTTCGTCGTCGGTCATCCGCGGATCGGTCCGCTCGTCGCCCCAGCGGGGCCGCTCGGCCGACGCCATCTCGTGCAGGGTCACGGCGGCGGCGTACCGCTCGGCATGGTCGTCGAAGTAGGGACGGTCGCGACCGCCCACGAACGGGTCGAGATAGCCGCGCGTACCGGCGGTGTAGTCGCGGTCGGGAACCCCGGAGTGGGAGAAGTCCAGCAGCTTCAGCGCCCAGGTGCGGTCGGCGCGGTGCAGGACCCCGAAGTTCTCCGGCTTCAGGTCGCGGTGCCACAGCCCCTCACCGGCGAGCTGGTCCAGCGCCGTGAAGAGGTCGTCGCCGAAGCGTTCGAGCTGGTGGTAGGTGAGCTTGCCCTCCTCCCGCAGCACCCGGGCGAGGGTCCGCTCGCCGGCGAACTCCAGGTCGAGAACGGTGTGCCCGCCCAGCTCGCGCGGACCGTCGAACAGCTTCACGATCGCGCCGCCGCCCACCTTGCGCAGGGCCTCCGCCTCGGCGCGGAGCTGGGGGGCCTTGGCCTCGTCCAGCGCGATCTTCAGGACACGGCGCTGGTCGATCTGCTCGCCGTCGTCGTCCTCCACCGACCGGACGACCAGGATCGCGCGGGCGGTACCGCCGACGCCGAGCTGGCGCACCATCCGCCACGGGCCCGCGGCGTCACCGTCGACGACCTGACCGGGTTGGGCCGTGAGCGGGTCCACCGCCTCCCAGTCCTGGTCCACCGGCTCGGCGGGAGCGGCGTTCTCCTGCTCGGCGGCGTCCAGCAGGTCCAGGAACCGGTCGGCCGACGCCAGCCGCAGGCTGGGCTCCCCCCGCGTGGCCTGATAGACGAGCTGGTCGAGCTCCTCGGTGAGGCCGTCGGCGACCCCGTACGGATGCAGGCCGCCCCCGCCGCTCCGGGACACGCGCTCGATGAGAGCGGCCCGGTCGGCCGCGGGCTGCTCGCCCGTGAGGATCAGATAGGCGACCGCGCCCATGCCGAACACATCCAGCTCGACGGGGTCGGCGTAGGGGTTCTCGAACTCCGGCGCCAGATAGACCTGCGCCGTGTCCTGGAGGTGGGCGTCGGTGTGCGGCGAGTTGCCGATCGTCGTCGAGGTGTCGAAGTCGCGGGCGGCGGCCTGCCAGTCGATGATCCGCAGGACCGGCCGGGTGCCGTCCGGCCGCGCCGACACGTACACCGACCGTGCCGCCAGCGCACGGTGGTACAGCGACCGGTTGTGCGCGTACCGGACGGCCTCGGCGAGCTGGCGGACCAGGTCGAGCCGGGTCTCGGGCGTCAGGTCGGCGCCGTAGGACTCCAGGTAGGTCTCCAACGGCTGGTCCGCCGGGTCGTGCGCGAAGAGGATGGCCGGGGCGCCGCGGTGGTCTCGGATGTACTTCGCCTGCGTGATGCCGCGGTGGTTGATGCCCTGGAGCACCTCGTATTCACGTCGGGCGGCCCGTTCCACCGACGCGTAGCTCTCCTGGGATGCCTGCTGCCCGACCAGGTAGATGCGCACCCGGCCGGTCTCATGCACCAGACCGGTCCGCTCGGCCAGCCGGTCCTCCCAGGTCGGGCCGGAGTCCAGGACGTCGGTGTCCAGCCGCCAGCCGTCACCGAGATCCAGATGCGCCTGCGAGTGGGAGATGCCGATGTTCTCCATCAGCTGGGGCAGATGCTGGGACAGGACCGTGCCGACCCGCCGCGCCTCGGACCGCGGCGGGCGTCCGAGCAGGTCGCGCCAGATCTCCTGCAGCCCGTGGCCGCCGCCGTCCCGGCCGTACACCCGGCGGCTCTGGACCTCGTCCAGTCGGCTGACCAGATCGGGGTCGGTCAGGAACACCGCGGGCTCGATCCGCGGCATCTTCAGGCTGGTTCCGGGCAGCATCCTGCCGAGGGCCCGTTCGAGGTCGCCCTTCAGCTCCTTGCTCTTATGGTCGGTCAGGTGCAGCGGGTTACGGATCGACTTCGGGCGGGCCGAGCCGTAGTGGAACGTCCACCAGCCGCCGTTGTTGACGACCGTGCCCCGGTGACCCTTCAGCTCGACCAGGTACAGACCACCCGGGGTGGCGATGAACAGGTCGCACTCGTTCACCCGTCCCGACCTGGCGGTGAAGGAGAACAGCGCCCACGCCCGGTAGGGCTCCACCATGGGCATCAGGCCCTTGATGAAATCGAGGGCCTCCTGTTCCCAGGGATACTCGGAGGGAAGCTCTTGGAACCAGCGCCGCTTGGGCCGTGGGGGCTTGGGCACAGGCCGTCTGCTCTGGTCCGCCACCATCGCCCCTCCTCCCGTACCGTCCGGCCTCATGCGAGCAACGGACGGAAGTGGGGCAGATCTTATCGAGCGAGCCGGACGCTCTCATCGGCTTTTGGAAGCAATCATTTCGGATCATCGGGTCTGTCCTGGGCCCATCCTCTGGCCGTGGTACCGGCCACCGCCCCTGTGCGCGAAGTCGGCACTTTCAACCCGCTCACGCGTGACAATGGGGCGATGACGGATACGGACGGCGGGCAGGAAGGGCCGCAACCGTTCGCGCATCTGACCGCCCCGAATGCGAGTCTCTACCGGGACGTGTTGCGCTCGTTCGCGCGGGCGAAGGAACGCTTCATCGTTCATCTGCGTCCCGAGGACGTGGCGGCGGAACTGCGGCGCGAGAGCGATGACCAGCTCGCGCAGGCATTGGACAAGCTCGTCGAGTGGGGGAACCTGCGGGCCGACGCCGACACCGGCCGGGTGACCACCGTCGAGGACTTCCACCGCAAACGGTTCCTGTTCCAGCTCACCGCGGCCGGTCACGCCGCCGAGCAGGCCATCGCGTTCTATGAGGAGGCGATCGGGCACCGCGGAGTGCTGCAGTCGGTGGCGCTGGCCGACATAGCCGACCAGCTCGCGGCCCTGTCGGCGCTGGCGGGAAAGGACGACCCCGACCCGGCCAAGGTCCATTTGCTGCTGCTGACGCTGGCGGACCGGTTCTCCTCGCTGGCCGACAACGCGCAGGCGTTCATGTCCTCGCTACGGCGGGCGATCGACTTCTCGGACGGCGACGTCGAGGCATTCATCGCCTACAAGGAGCGGCTCATCGACTACATCAACCGGTTCATCGCCGATCTCGCCACTTCAGGGGCCAGGATCGCGGCGCTCCTGGACGAGGTGGAGGCGCGTGGCCACGAGCCGTTGCTCATCCTGGCGGCGCGGCGGGAGGCATACGACGCGGTTCCCGATGGTGCGGACTCCGCCGAGTCATTCGGCCGCGCGGAGGCCGACGCGCTGGAGTCGTGGCGCAATCGGTGGCGGGGTCTGCGCGACTGGTTCGTCTCCGGTGGCACGGCCCGCCCGTCGCAGGCGCGGCTGCTGAGACAGTCGGCGGTGACGGCGATCAAGCAGCTCCTCGACACGGTCGGGCTGCTCAACGAACGCCGCTCGGGCCGCTCGGACCGGTCCGCGGATTTCCGGGCGCTGGCCCGCTGGTTCGCCGAGGCGCCCGACGAAGCGGCGATGCACCGGCTGTGGCGGGCGGCGTTCGGGCTGACGTCCGCGCGTCATCTCACCGTCACCGCCGCGACCGTGGCGGCGTGGGAGCAGGAGGGTGCGCAAGGTCTGCCGTGGGCGGACGCGCCGCCGGTGCGTATCTCCCCGCAGCTGCGCCGCACCGGCTCCTACGAACGAAGGGGCAAGCCCAACCGCGTGCAGGACCGCTCGGATCTGCGCCGGTTGCTGCGTGAGCGGGCCGACCAGGAAGCCGCGGAGACGGCGGCGGCACGGGCCCGGCTGCGCACCGGCGGACCCATCCTGCTGTCGGAGCTCGGCGTGCTGGACGCTCGGGCGTTCCGGTTGTTCCTGTCCCTGCTGGGGGACGCGCTGGCGGCGCGGCCGCCGGGCGACACCGAGGTGAAGGCGGTCACCGGGGACGGATCGATGGAAGTGCGGCTTTCCCTGGTGCCCGGCGGCGGTCAGGTGCGCGTCGAGACCGAGGACGGTGTGCTCACCGGGCCCGAGCACGTCATCGAGATCACAGATCTGTACGAGTGACATATGAGTGACGCGCATGAGTGACGAGGACGCCTCGCGACGGCGCGCGGCGCTGCGGGCGCTGCTGCGCCGGCCTCTGCTGACCGCCGAGTCCGATCCGGAGAGCCTGGTACTGGTCCGCAGGTATCAGGCGGAGCTGCGTGAATGGCTGGGCCGGGAGACGGGCTGGCGGCTCCAGGTGGACGCCGAGACGGCCCGGCTGTTCAAGACGGCACCGCCCCTGGACGACGGCACGCACCCGGCACGCGGCAAGGCCGGGGAGCCGTTCGGGCGACGACGTTACGTGGTTCTGTGCCTGGCCCTGGCGGTGTTGGAGCGCGCCGACGCGCAGACGACGCTGGGACGGCTCGCGGAGGAGATAGTGAACGCCGCCGCCGAACCCGGCCTGGCCTTCCCGTTCACATTGGACAGCCGTGCGGAGCGGTCTGATCTGGTAGCGGTGGTACGGCTGCTGCTGGGCTGGGGCGCGCTGCGGAAGGTGTCCGGCGACGAGGAGTCCTACCTGTCGGCGACCGGGGACGTCCTGTACGACGTGCGCCGGGTCGTCCTCGCCTCGCTGCTCACCGGGGTGCGGGGACCGTCCACGATCACCGCCACCGGGTTTTCCGAGCGGCTTGCCGAGCTGACCGATGAGCCCGTCCCCGACACCGACGAGCTGCGCAACCGGGCGCTGCGGCACGGCCTGACCCGCAGGCTGCTGGAGGATCCGGTGGTGTATCACGACGACCTGGACGACGCCGAGCGCGCCTACCTGATCTCCCAGCGCGCGGCGATCACCCGCCGGATCGAGGAGGCGACGGGGCTGGTCGCCGAGGTGCGGGCCGAGGGCCTGGCGATGGTCGACCCGGACGACGAGCTGACCGACGTGCGGATGCCCGAGCAGCGCACCGACGGGCATGTGACGCTGCTGGTCGCCGAGTACCTGTCGGGACGCGAGTCGGCCGAGTGGGACGAGCTGGCCGCGTTCGTCCGGGATGCGGCGGTGCGGCACAAGTCGTTCTGGCGCAAGGGCGTCACGGAGCCGGGCGCCGAGGAGGAGCTGTTGACCATCGCGCTCGGGAAGCTGGCGGCACTCCGGCTGGTGGAGGTGCTGCCCGGTCGGGTCCGGGCACGTCCCGCGATCGCGCGCTACGCCGTGGAGCAACCGACCATCCGGGAATCGGGGAGGGCCGTTCGATGACGGGGGGCATCACCAGGACGGGGGCGGCGCCCGTTGCGTCGTCCGAGCGCTGGAAGCCGTTGCGGGCCGGGCTTGTCGACATGTTCTATTACGACGTCGAGGAGTTCCCGTTCCATGACGGGCGGCTGTTGCTGCGCGGCAACAACGGCACCGGCAAGTCGAAGGTGCTCGCGCTCACGCTGCCGTTTCTGCTGGACGGGGAACTGTCCCCGCACCGGGTCGAGCCCGACGGCGACCGGCAGAAGCGCATGGAGTGGAACCTGCTGCTCGGTGGCAAGCACCCGCATCCTGAGAGGCTCGGCTACACCTGGCTGGAGTTCGGCCGCCGCCACCCGGATGGTACCGAGGAGTACCGGACTCTCGGCTGCGGACTGAAAGCGGTGAAGGACCGTGGCATCGTCCGGCACTGGTTCTTCATCACGACCCGCCGCTTCGGCGTGGACCTGTCGCTGCTGTCGGACGGGGGTGTGCCCCTGACCCGGGAGAAGCTGCGCGAGGTGGTGGACGGGCATGGCCTGGTCTACGACCGGGCGTCCGACTACCGGCGCGCCGTGGACGAGGCGCTGTTCGGGCTGGGCGAGCGCCGCTACGAGGCGCTGGTCAACCTGCTGATCCAGCTCCGCCAGCCGCAGTTGTCGAAGAAGCCGGACGAGCGGCTGCTGTCTCGGGCGCTGACCGAGGCGCTGCCGCCGCTCAGCCCGGCGCTGATCACCACGGTGGCGGAGGCGTTCCGCGGGCTCGACGAGGAGCGGGAGGCGCTGCGCGCCCTGGAGGACGCGCACAAGGCGGCGACCGACTTCCTCGGGCATTACACGCGGTACGCCCGGATCGCGGCGAAGCGGAAGGCCGCCGGACCGCGGCTCACGCAGAGCCGCTACGAGCATCTGAACCGGGACCTCGGCGAGGCGGAGGCGCGGTTCGCGGCGGCCGAGACCGAGTTGGCGGAGACCGGGCGGCTCCTGGAGGACCTGCACGCGGAGAAGAACCGGCTGGAGGCCCGCCGCCAGGCTTTGGAGACGAGCCCGGAGATGCGGGACGCCGAGCGCATCGATCAGGCGGGCCAGGAGGCACGGCGGCGCGACGACTACGCCAAGGCGCGGGAGCGCGACCGCGACGACCTGTCCGCTGAGACCGTGCGGAAGCGATCTCGGGCCGAGACGGCGCGATCACGCGAGAGCGCGGCCGAGGACGCCTTCAATGCCGTCCGGGACCGTGCGGCGGCGCTGGCGGGCCGCTCCGGATGCGGTGCCGCCCACGCCGAGGCGCTGGAAGGCTGGCAAGGCGATCCGGCCGCGGCACGCCGCGTCACCGGCGCGCTGGCCGAGGACCGGTCCCGTGCCCTTGCCGAGCTCGACCGGCTGATGGCCGCCGTCGCCGCCGCCCGGACGCGGCTGGACACCGCCATCGCCGAAACGGAGCGGCTGCGCGGCGAGTTGCAGGCCGCGTCCGAGCGGATCAGCGCGGCCGAAACGCTGACGAAGGCGGGTGCGGCGAAGCTGCTGGACGCCTTCGTCACCTACCTCGCCGGGCTCACCGAAATCGGTGTGGACGATCCTGACGCGGTCCTGGCGAAGCTGGAGGAATGGGCACAGAATGCCGAAGGGCGCAACCCCGCCGCGACCGCCGTGGACGACGCCGCCCGCGCGGCGACCGCGTCGCTGGGCGGACGTACCGCCGACGTGCGGTCCCGGCTGCGGGCCGAGCGCGCGGCGGAGAAGGCGCTGCTGGAGGAGATCGAACGGCTGGAGTCCGGTGGGCACGACGTCCCGCCCGTCCCGTACACGCGCACCGGCTCACGCGAGGGCAGGCAAGGCGCGCCGCTGTGGAAGGTCGTCGACTTCGACGGCGCCGTGCCGGACGACCATCGCGCCGGGCTGGAGGCCGCGCTGGAGGCCGCCGGCATCCTGGACGCCTGGGTGACGCCGGACGGCGCCCTCGTCGGCGACGACGACACGTTCCTGTTGACGGGCGGGGCCGTCCAGGGGCCCTCGTGCGCGCTGGTGCTCCGCCCGGCCATCGACCGCGCCGACCCGCAGGCCGCCGCGCTCGATGATGACGCCGTGCGCGCCGTCCTGGCCAGGCTGGGCCTCGGACCCGGCGCGCGGACCTGGGTGACGGTGGACGGCCGGTGGGCGAACGGCGTCCTGAGCGGCTCCTGGCACAAGGCCCACGCAAGCTTCATCGGCGAGGGCGCCCGCGAGGCCGCCCGCCGCGCCCGCGTCGAACGGCTCCGCGAGGACCTCGGCGAGACCCGGTCGCGGATCGAGGCGCTGGACGCGGAGCTGGACGAGCTGACATCACGCCATGAGACGCTGGCGGCCGAACACCGCGCCATCCCGGACGACACGGACCTGCGTGAGGCGCACGTCCGGCTCGCCGGTGAGCATCGCAGGCGAGGGGAGCTGGGCTCCGACCTCGCTCGCGCGAACGAGGTCGCGACACGGCGCCGTGACGAGGCCGCCGCCGCGGAGGAACGGGCCGGCGAGTTCGCCGCGGACGTCGGCCTGCCGACCGGCGAGACCGAGCTGGCCGAGGTACGTCAGGCCGTCACCGACTACCGGCTGACGCTCGCGGAGCTGTGGCCCGCCGCGCAAGCGCTGCTGTCGGCGCGCGAAGCGGCACGCGAGGCCGCAGAAGACCTCGCCGGCGTCAGGGAACGGGCGGCGGAGGCCGCGGAGCAGGCCGTTGAGGCGCGTGCCGAGGCGGACACGGCCGCCGAGCGGCATCGGGCGCTGGTCGAGACGGCGGGTGCCGCGGTCGATGAGCTGTTCCGGCGGCTCGAACAGGTCAAGTCCGCCATGGTCGAACGCGATCGCGCCGAGTCGGCGGCGCGTCGCCGGGAACGGGCCGCGCTGGAGGAGCGCGGCAAGGCGCAGGGGACGCGCGACACGCTTCGCGACAAGATCACCGAGGCCGCGAGCGCCCGCGACGAGGCGGTCGCCGAGTTCCGGTCCTTCGCCGCGACCGGCCTGCTGGCCGTCGCGCTACCCGGCCTGGACATCCCCGACCCGGAGCACGAGTGGGCGGCCAATCCCACCGTGCTGCTGGCCCGTTCCGTCAACACCGAACTGGACACGGTCGACGACGGCGACGGTCCGTGGGACCGCATCCAGAAGAAGGTGACCGAGGAGCACAAGTTGCTGTCGGACGCGATGTCCCGGCACGGCCACTCGGTCGGCCTGACCCTGCGCGAGGGCATCATGGTCGTGGACGTGCTGTTCCAGGGCCGCAGCCGCGACGTCCCCGGTCTAACGAACGCGCTGGAGGCCGAGACCGGGCACCGGGCCCGGCTGCTGTCGGCCCGCGAGCGGGAGATCCTGGAGAACCATCTGCTGAACGAGGTCGCCGGCACCCTTCAGGAGCTCATCGCCGCCGCCGAGGACGAGGTGCGGGAGATGAACGCCGAGCTCACCGCCCGCCCGACGTCCACCGGGATGCGGCTACGGCTGGTCTGGAAGCCGGCCAGGGACGCCCCGGACGGACTGGAGCGGGTCCGGGAGCGCCTGCGGCAGACCATCGACGCCTGGTCGCCGGACGACCGCGCCGCCGTCGGCCGGTTCCTGCAGGAACAGATCGCCCGCGAGCACGCCGACAACCCGGCGTCCGGCTGGACCGAGCAACTCACCCAGGCGCTCGACTACCGGTCCTGGCACGCCTTTACGATCCAGCGGCTCCAGGACGGGCAGTGGCGTCCCGCGACAGGTCCTGCGTCCGGCGGCGAACGGGTCCTCGCCGCATCCGTCCCGCTGTTCGCGGCGGCGTCCGCGCATTACAAGTCGGCCGGCAACCCGCACGCGCCGCGGCTGGTCGCGCTGGACGAGGCGTTCGCCGGGGTGGACGACGACTCGCGTGCCAAATGTCTCGGGCTGCTGGCCACCTTCGACATGGACGTGGTGATGACCAGCGAACGGGAATGGGGCTGCTACCCGCAGGTGCCGGGCCTGTCGATCTGCCAGCTCTCCCGCCGGGACGGCATCGACGCCGTCCTGGTGACCCCGTGGCGCTGGGATGGCCGGAAACGCACCCGGGCCGACCCGCCGAATGGCCGGAGGAGAGTCGGCGCGGCTGGTGCGGGGCGCTCTGGGCGGTCGTCCCTCCAGGAGGAGACCGACCCGTCCGGACCCGAGCCCGCGGCCGGACAGGCAGGTCTGTTCGGATGACCGACATCGACCGCCTGCGGCGGCTGCTGGGCGGCCCCGACACGTCCTGGCTGGTCAAGCGGATCCGGCAACGCTTGGAACGGGGCCGCGCGCTCACCGGGACCGTCACCCTCACCGGGTCCACCGCGTCCCAACGACGCGCGATCGAACTGCTGCTGGGCCGCCGCGCCGGGACGGGCACATCGCTCACGGTGTCCCTCGCCGAGGTCGACCGCGTCCTGCGGGCGAGCGGGGCCTGCGTCGACGGGCTGGCCGCCGCCGTGGAGATCCTCGACGGTCCCGTCCGTGACCTGGCCCGCGAGCACGCCGACACGGCCGCCGCTTGGGCTCGCGCCTTCGCCCCGCTGGACGAGGCGCTCTCCGCCCGCCCCGAGCTGGCCGAATGGCGCGACCGGCTGGACTCCTCCGGCCTCGTCCGCCGCCTCACGTCCGGCCCCGGCGAGGCCGCCGCGATACTGCGGCACCTCGCCGAGGTCGTTCGGGGCTTGCCCGCTTCCGGCACCCCTTTCAGCCGGTTCGCCGCCGAGACCTGCGGCAGCGCACACGCCCTCGACGACGGCCGGCCCCTGGCAACGCTGGCCTTCTCCTGTGCCCGTGCCCTCGCCGGCCTGCCGTTCCGCGCGGACGGCGGTGCCGAATCCCGCCGCGACACCTGGGCCGCCGTCGGCGTCCAACTGGACGAGTTGTCCTCGACCGTGCTGTGCCTGGGCTTGCCCGGCGACACCGGCACCGCGACCGGCCGGATGCTCGCGGCCATGCACGGCGAGCCGGTGTCGCTCACGCTGCGCCAGCTTCGCCGCCATCCCGCCCCTATGCGCGTCCGTATGGTCCGGATCTGCGAGAACCCCGTCGTGCTCACCGCGGCTGCCGACGCCCTCGGTCCATCCTGCCCTCCTCTGGTGTGTTGCAACGGACGCCCGTCCGCTGCGGTCTGGCGCTTGCTGGAACTCCTCGCCGAGGGTTCCGCCACGTTCGCCTACCACGGCGACTTCGACTGGGGCGGAGTCGCCATCGCCGCTGCCGTCCACACCCGTATCGGCTGGCGCCCCTGGCGCTACGACGCGGCCGCCTACCGCGAGGCGACCTCGAACACTCCCCTTACAGGGCGCCGAACCGCCACACCATGGGACCCCTCGCTGGCCGCGGCGATGACCGGACGCGCCGTGCGTGTAGAGGAGGAACAAGTCCTGCCAGATCTCATCACCGACCTCCGGGCTGCGTCTGATTCGTAGCGGTGGGTCCGAGTCCTTTCGACCTACCGTGTGATGTCCAGGAGCTTGGCGGTGGAGCGAGAGTTTCGTGGCAGAAGCAGTCATCCGGCGCGCTCGGAGCCGGAGTCGTGCGGCCCCGTACTCGCAACGGGCCCCAGCACCGCCACGACCTCCTGTGAAAGGTGCATGCTCTCGAAACCGGATATGTCTTGATCTCCACTAACGCAACCGCGCGTGGTTCTCGGTTGCGTCACACGGCTTCGGTCTACTGGAAGTAGCTGTCCGCCAACACCCTGCTGCCTGTGCCACCGCCCGAGCTCGACGACGCCACAACGCTGGCGTTCGCCCGCATCGCCGCCGCGCATCGGGAGCTGAGTTACAGCGGAATGGTCCTGCCAAGCCCCGACTACCTGCCGCTGCCCACAGGGCAGTGGCAGTACGCGCCCTATGATCCCTACAGTCTGGACAGCCCGCTTGGCTACGAGCTGCCGCTCGATCCTCTGAATCCATCGTCTGACTGGCCATCGCTTGATCCGATTTATGGTGGACCAGCCCCCCAAAGGGGGACCGGTGAAACGGCGCACACGTTGCCGAGTGTTGATGAATTCCTCGTGCGTGAGGCCAATGAGCGTCAACGTGGGGGCGGTAGGGGAGTTCCTGGTAAGTTCTAGAGATCGGCCATGAGCGGCTGTGGACTCCTGCGGCTGCACCGGCGCCTACATCCTGCGAATCGGCCACGGAGCCGACGTACTGCCGTTTGATTCCGAGATCGTGGCGCCCGCCCTGGCGTGAGCGGGTGAGGCTGCGGCCGGGCTCCTACATAGGCTCCGATGAGCCTGGCCGGAAATGACGGCTCCGTAGAAAGCCGACCCTTATTCGCCGATCGCCTTGAGGCCGATGACTCCGGTGAGGATCAAGGCGAGGAACGTCAGCCGCGCGGGGGAGTGGCTTTCGTTCAGGACGGCGATGCCGGTGACGGCCACACCGAGGGCGCCGACGCCGACCCACACGGCGTACGCGGTGCCGACGGGCAGGCTTTTGAGGGCCACTGTCAGCATGGCGAAGCTGGCTGCGGCGGTCGTAACACCCAGCGCGGTGGGCCAAGGCCGGGTGAACCCGGCGCTTTGTTTGAGGGCTATCGCCCACACGATCTCCAGCAGCCCCGCACCGAACAGCATGAGCCATGCCATTTGTGTATTTCCCGTTCTCGTAGGGCTTGTCATGCGGCGAAGCCGCCGTCCACGGCGATCGTGGTACCGGTGATGTACGCGCCTGCGGGCCCGGCGAGGTGGGCGACGGTCGCGGCGATCTCCTCGGCCTCGGCGTAGCGGCCGAGGGCGATCAGCTCGCGCTCGGCGTCGGCGCCGGGGCCGTCGGCGGGGTTCATGTCGGTGTCGGTGGAGCCGGGGTGGACGACGTTGGCGGTGATGCCCCGTGGTCCGAGGTCGCGCGCCAGCCCCTTGGTCAGCCCGGTGAGCGCGGCCTTCGTCATGGCGTAGAGGGTGACGCCGGGGTAGGGGACCCGCTCGGCGAAGCAGCTCCCGATGCTGATGATGCGTCCGCCGTCGTCCATGTGCCGGGCGGCGGCCTGCGCGGCGATGAAGGCCGCACGTACGTGGACGGCGAGCGCGGTGTCGATCTCGTCGAGGTGGACATCCTCCAGCGGCCCGTTGGGGAAGATGCCCGCGTTGTTGACCAGGATGTCCAGGCGGCCGAGGGCGTCGCGGGCGTGGTCCACGGCGGACGCGACGGCGTGCGCGTCGGCCACGTCGGTGCGGATGGCGACGGCGCGGTGTCCCAGAGCCTCGAGATCGGCGACGACCGCCTTCGCGTGGTCCGCCGCGTCGACGTAGGTGATCGCGACATCGGCGCCGCGCTCGGCCAGAGCCCGGGCGACCGCCGCGCCGATGCCGCGACTGCCGCCGGTGACCAGCGCCGCCCTGCCTGTGAGGTCGCCCTCGTTCGCCATGTGTTCAAACCCCTTATCCGGAGAATACTCCGGATAGCGTAAGTGGAGGATCCTCCGAATTCAACCGGAAAGCTCTCCGATAGGGTTGGGGGATGCTCGACCAGCCTGGTCGGCGCCGGTCTTCCGAGCGAGCGGACGCGGCCCGCAACCGGCGGCGGATCCTCTCGGCCGCCATGGCGATCGTGGCCGAGCGGGGCGTCGGCGCCCTGTCGATGGACGCGGTGGCGGCCGCCGCCGGGGTGGGGGTCGGCACGGTCTACCGCCGGTTCACCGACCTCTCCGGCCTGGTCTACGCGCTCGTCGACGAGCAGGAACGCCGCTTCCAGGACGCGTTCTTGCGCGGGCCCGCGCCCCTGGGCCCCGGCGCGCCCCCGGCGGTGCGGATACGCGCCTTCCTGCGCGCCTTGGCCGATCGCACCGAGGACCAGGCGGAGCTGTTGCTGACCGCGGAGTCCGCCACACCGATGGCCCGCGTGGAAAGCGGCGCCTACACGGCCTACCACCAGCATTTGGCGATGCTGATCGGTGAGCTGCGCCCCGGTCTGGACGCGCACTACCTGGCCGACGCCCTGCTGGCACCGCTGGCCGCCGAGCTGTTCGTCCACCAGCGCCGCACGATGAGCCTCGAACGCATCAAAGACGGACTCGACACGCTGCTCGCCGGAATCGTCTCCTGAGCGCGCCATCAAGCCCCTGGAGATCCGCGGCGAAACGCACACCGCGGTCGGCCGAGCCCGGCCGCGCCGGGCACCCTGATCGGCCCGTGGGCCAAGGGGGCTCGACAGGAGGTGTGAGCGCCGATCCCACCCGGCGGGACAGATGCTCACCGCCCGTCCAGCGCGACAACCGGTTCGCACAACTGGTCGCCCCTGGCTTCACCGCCCTGGGCCTGGCGAGTGCACGGCTGTGGATCACCACGGCCCCGCGAAGTCGCG